>JANNSM010000437.1:0-6834 GCA_031402635.1 Bacteroidota bacterium
AAACAAACCAGGAGGAAGGGGAAAGGTGGTTGATCCTCGTCGGCATAATTCGGTAGAAATCGTTGCCTTGCTATACTAAAGCATTCAGCGTGGCGTTTCCCGAACAGGCCAGGGAGGCATGTGACCCATGTTTTTGATAACACAAAGGTCTTTATTTCAATAAGTTATGTTGGTTAAACTAAAGTGAAACAGAGGTGTTAATACCATCAGTCGTTTACTTGACTTTTAACGTTCATGCATTTTTGACGGAGCAACAGGTTCTTGGGCGGTAATCCACGCTGGAAAAATGACTCTGGTGTTGGATCCTGACCGCCGGGTTATCCGTGATCAGCAGGTGGAATTGCCGGTAGCTCTTTGCGGTCTTTTGTGTTTTTTCGTCAAATTGTGTTCCGTGTTCTTGTGCAGATTACCTTTAGTTCATGCTATTAATTATCGGAGTTGTGATTCTGTTGGGAATGGCAGGTGCTGTGCTTTACAACCAGCTCACCGGACTATACAATGAGGTTGTCCTTGCCGGGATTTCCTATCAGCGCCGTCTCGGGGAACTTCGGGACGCAATAAATGCAGGTAGTTTTGACCAGGGTCAGCAGGCAAAGTTTGAAGAAATGATCCAAAAACAACCTCTATCCTGGAATCTGGCAACCCCCGTTGATTTCAGCGGCGTAAAACAAGCCTGGCTTTCCTGGCAGAATGCGGGAAAATTCCTCGAGGAAGCCCGGGAAGCTTACCTGCAGAGCAGAAGCCGGTTCCCGATGTCCGCAATTGCCGGGATTTTTGGTTTTAAACCGCTGGATAACCCGTTTGCCGTGATTTCTGCTTTGGAATGATCCGCTGAATATCCCAAATCCGGAAGATTCCGTCAGGCGTTCTTTCCATCTGTATCCCCCTTGCATTCATCAAAAGGAATACCGTCTGATAAGGGCGAGTTAGTACGATTTACGTATATCGAGGACTTGGCAAGTATTTATCAATTTTTTTGCTGCCAATGAACTTTTTAGCCACCTGGTTATTTACATATTGAGCCCAGTCGAATTGGGTGTTGATTATTAGGTGACTTGTAGTGGTAAGCCGGCGCTTTGCGCCGGCTTCTGCTTTTTTCAGCGTAACGTATTCTTTGCTCCGGGCTCTCCAATGGTGAAATCAGGGTTCTTTTGGAGCTGTCTCAACATTAAACCGATCCCTTCCCGGAATCATCATCGTTGTCATTCCTGATTTTGCCACTGGTTTCACCCGTTTGTTCGCCAGCGGCTTCTCCCGCAATTTCGCCGGCCGATGGTGGTGGTGACCAGCTTTGCCACTCCGGCAGTAAAAAACGGCGGTAGTAGGATACCATGACCGTGGTCAATGGAAGGGCGATAACCAGCCCGAGCAGCCCCAGCAGGCTTCCCCATATTGAAAGGGATAAAAGAATGAACGCCGGGTTAAGTCCTGTGGCGTGCCCCATAATCCGGGGAGTGAGTATGACCTGTTCTACAATGCCAACTACAGCAAAAACGACCAGCACGAGGGCCAACAACAGCCAAAAAGACTGACCGGTTTCCAGAGAGCGCATCAGCGCAAGAAACGCAGCCGGAATTATTCCCAGATTTTGCAGGTATGGAACCAGGTTCAGCAATCCCACCAATAACCCCAGCACGATTCCAAGGGGCAATCCAATGAGCCAGAATCCCAGGGCAAACATCAGGGCATTGCACAGCGCAATCAGGGACTGCGCCCGAAAATAAACGCCCATGGCCGAGGTAAAGTCAGTGGCCAGCGCTTCAACCTGGCCGCTTTGCTTCGCAGGGAGGAAAGCCTTCCACCCGTTGATAAGTTTGTCGTAGTCGGCGAGGATAAAAATCACGTACAACAGAATAATCAGCAGGCCAAGCAGTCCGGCAAGAGCAGAATAGGAATCGGAGACCACCACCCAGAGCCGGGGAAGGATCGTCTTTGCGGCATCTCCCAGTGTTTTGGGATCCAGCAGAGAAAGGATATCGTCATCGCGCAAGAATTCCCGGATCCGCTCCTGAAGCTGATGCGGCAATTCGCCACTGGTCCATTCGGCATTTTCGACATAACGCCTCACCAGATAGTAGAGGTCGGTTGTTTCATGAACCACCAGCGGAGTCAGCGCCGCAAAAATACCGCCGATCACCAGCCCAACCAGCGCCAGCACGGTGAACAGGCTGACTATCCGGTTGCGGAATTTGAGGCGGACCTGAAAAAAACGCACGGCAGGCTCAAGCAGGTAAGCAAGCAGCAGACCCAGGGCGAAGGGGAGCAGGGCACTTCGTAAGAGGTTAATTAACCAGATGCCCCCGGCAAGTATAGCGAGGCGTATTACCAGGCGGACTACCCGGTCAAAGGTGAATGGTCGGTTCCAGGACATCTCCTGCGATATTAGCTATTTTCTTTTTGGCGGTTTGGCGACTCTGGCAAACTACTCCGCTCCTTCACCGAACAATTTCAATAACTCGGGCTTGACCACTTTGCCCATGGCGTTTCTGGGAAGCTCATCGAGCCGGAGCATCCTTGCGGGCAATTTATAGGGCGCAAGGCGCTCTTTTCCCCAAGCTCTGAGTTCCTCCAGCGAAAGCTCCTGGCCCTCGCGGAGTACAAGAGCGACAGCAACCTGTTGGCCCCACCGGACATCTTCCGGTCCGACGATTGCGCAATCCACAATGGCGGGATGCTGACGCAGCGTCTCTTCAATTTCAGGAGCGGAAACTTTATAACCACCGGTTTTGATGATATCTACAGACAACCTGCCAAGAATCCGGTAATCGCCAGATGGATCGCATTCGGCCATGTCGCCGGTTTTAAACCAAATTCCGTCAAAGGAAGCAGCCGTTGCTTCCGGACGGTTCCAATAACCCCGGAACACGCCAGGGCTGTTGACTTGCAATTCACCGGTCACCCCTTCGCCGGAGAGCATTCCCTGTTCATCAACGATCCGGCACCGGACTCCCGGCAACGAGCGTCCAACCCAACCGGGCCGCCGACTGCCGTGTAACAGATTAGACAAAGTCATCCCGGTTTCCGTCATCCCGTAGCGTTCCAGCAAAACATGACCGCTGATTTGCTGCCATTTGCGGAGTAAATCCGGCGAAAGTGCAGCCGATCCACTCACCATCAATCGAAAGGATAGGCAGGAGCTGGTCCAGGTTTTCTGCCGGCTGGTATCTGTGGCTGTAAAAGCGTCGGCCAGGCGATGGTAAATTGTGGGGACCGCCATGAACAAACTCGGATGAAAGCGGTCAAATGCGGACCATAAAGCCTGTGCATCAAAAGATCCCATCTCCGAAACTTCTGTTATCCTCGCCCCGCTCCAAAGCGCACAAAAATAAACATTAACTATTCCGTGAATATGATGAAGGGGAAGTACGTTGACAATATGGTCAGTTCCTGACCACTCCCAGGCACTGACGAGGCTCTTAATTTGGGCTGTAATCTGGGCATGGGTGATAACTGCGCCTTTAGGTTTGCCGGTACTCCCTGACGTATAGATGATTAAGGCGTCATCTGCCGGATCCGGGAAAGCGTTGCTATTGTTTTGCTTCAACGGGTTATGAAGCGCAAGGTCTTGTTTGAGAACCGGATTGTCTGTTGACAATGCCTCGTAAAAAAACACAGCAATAGTTATCTGTGATCCGAGTCGTTCTCTGAAAATATTTTCGGCAACCAGCAGGCTGCAACCTGAATCGGTCAACACGTATTCCCATTCTGCTGCCGGATGATTCAGGGACAATGGGACGGCGATAGCTCGGGTGCGCCAGCAGGCCAAAACCGCTGCAGCCCATGCAGCTCCGGGGCGAACCAGAATCCCGATGCGCGCTCCACGGTTTATAGCATGCTGCTCAGTCAGGTCGCGGGCCAGGTTCGCCGATTCCAGGTCCAGGTCGCGGTAAGTTATTGCTGTTTGACGGTCGGCAATAGCTGTTTTCGTGGCTGTTTCGGCCAAATGGCGGCTGATTTGTTCAGGCAGCGTAAGGATTTCCATCGCGGAAATAAAGATCGGATAAAGGTCGCGTAGCGCTGGAATTTATTCGGAAGCACGAGGCAAACGACTTAGCAAATGACTTGGAGAATGACTTTGGGCTAAAACAGGAAACCGAGACAAATGGCGAACGGGTGGTGATGACCAGAAAGTTGCCCCGATAGAACTTTGCCCTGGAGAGTCTGGCAGTCAAGCTGCCCCTCTCCCGTCCAAATTTCTTCGGCTGAAGCAAGAAGTTGATCAAGACCGGTAGTCTCGGCAAACCAATTGAAGCCGGAAACGAGTTTCGCGCCGGTTAACGCAGCCATCAGCCCGCAAAACGGATTCGCCACTGACGGCCCGCGTCATCCAAAAAGCGAAACCCGAGTGCTTCGGCAGCGCCTATTCCACCGTCCGTACTGCGGCTCCCGCCCAGTCCGGCCACGATCTCCCGGACTCCGAGTCCCGGTTCCTGCAAAACCTGACCCGCAAACGCATTCAGTGCAGCTGCATTGTGTGCCCCACGGAATTTGTGAAAAGCCAGAAGGATCACTTTCGCCCGAAAAACCCGCCCAGCAGTTTGCCTCCCAGGTTGACCAGGTCATCGGAAATATCGCCGTCCTTGTCGCTGTCCAACAGGGAAGCCAGAATTTTCTGCTGGGGCGACATGGCTTCGGATTTGTCTGATGGCAGCGCAGCACCGGCTGTTTTGCCTGTGGCACTGGCCGTTTTGCCCGTGGCGCTTGCTGATCCAGAGGCTCCGCCGCCGCTAATCACCTTGGTCAACATCCCGGCCAGCCCGCCGGCATCGAGTCCCTGGGATTTTTTTTGCTGGCCGAGACTTCCCAAAACGATCGGCGCTAACATCTCCAGCAACTTGCCTGTGTTTTCTGATCCCAGACCGCTGCTTTTGGAAACATATTGTTCAACGCGACCGCGCTGACCGCCGAGAACGTGTCCAAGAATTGCACCCCCCTTCCCCTGGCCTGTGGATTGAAGAAACCCATCGAGGTTGTTGAGGATACTACCATCGTGATCGCGATCAAGTGCAGAGGCAAGATTTGCCGCTCCTTCCGGATTCCCGGTGTTGCGGGCCAGGGCTCCCAATAAAACGGGCAAGGCACTTTCTACGGCGCTCCTGCTCTGCTGCGGGTCAGTCCCTAATTGTTTTCCAATTTTTTCGTAGGCATCTGGACCGAGTTGGCTGGTGATCAGATCAAGGATGTTTGACATTGGGGTTATTTGTAAAGAATGAAGAAAGTAAGGTAAGCTGATTATGCCAAAGCTCCATTGCGTGTGGAAAAATCGATCGGAACACTACATTTGTGGGCTTTGGCCGGATATGCCATCATACAAATTGTCTTGTTGCTCGGACTCCCTTTCGTCATCTCGCGGGGAGCCCGCAAGTACAAAGTGGAGGGCTGGCTAAGTCCTGTGGTCTTGTGCTACCTGTGCGGCATTGCGCTGGGCAACCTGAAGCCCTTCCCATTCAACGCGGTAATTTCCACCTACAGCCAGGTAAGTACGGTTGCTCTGGCCATTCCGTTACTGCTGATTTCGACCAATGTGATGATCTGGTTGAAACTCGCCAGGCGAACGACGTTCTCCTTTGTGCTTGCCGTAATCAGTGTGCTGATTGCGTCAACGGCCACGTTTTTCATCTTTCCAGGTCAACAACACCAGGGCTGGATCATTTCGGCCATGCTCACCGCGGCACTGACCGGAACAGCCATGAACATGAATGCGGTGGCTCTTGCGTTGGAAGCGCCCGAATCCCTGATCAGCCTCGTGAATCTTTCCGATATCATCAACGGCGGCGTTTACCTGGTATTCCTGACTTCGATAGCCCAGCGCGTCCTCCTGCGTTTTCTTCCGGCCTATGTACCGCTGGGCATTGCCGAACAGGAACTGGACCGGGACTGGTACGGATCAAAACGCAATTACCTGCACAAGGGATGGGTGTTTCTACGCGCTTTTGGACTATCGGCAATCATCGTTGGCCTGGCGGCAGGCTCCACGATGCTAATCATGGGTGAACTTCATGAAGCCGTGATGATCTTAATGCTCACGGTTTTCAGCATTGCCGGAAGTTTCGCGCCAAAACTTCGACAATTCACCGGCGCTTATGAACTGGGCCAATACTTCCTACTGGTATTTTGCATCGCCATCGGGATGGAAGCAGATATCCGAGAATTGTTAAACGCCTCCCCTTCCGTTTTCGCTTATTCAGCGACGTTGTTCGGCATCAGCATAGCGCTCCACTTTGCCATGGCAGCGCTGTTTAAAATTGATGCAGACACCGTGCTGATCACGTCAACGGCGACTATTTTTGGCCCTCCGTTTATTCCCCAGGTAGCGATCGCACTGCGCAATCGCGAAGTGGTATTCTCCGGTATCGTCACCGCCCTTGCGGGAATTGCCCTCGGCAATTTTCTCGGTATCGGAATAGGCTACCTGCTGCGGCTGATCGGTGGGTTTTGAGTTTTTTTCTGCTTAAAGTCTGCACCGCGCTAACCGGCACTAAACGCTTTGGACAATGCCTGTTCCAGATCTTCCCAGAGGGTCAGCGGGTTTTCGAGTCCGGCGCAGAATCGCACCAACCCGGGGTGAAGGCTGTTATTGGTTTTGGCTATGGCCGGGATCACCAGCGATTCAAATCCTCCCCAGGAAACGGCGAGCTGAAAATGCTTGAGAGCATCGGAGAACCGCTCGGTGCATGCTGCGTCATCGGTTGCCAGTTCAACACTGAATTGCCCGGATGGCCCACTCATTTGCTTCAGGGCGAGTTGGTGTTGTGGGTGGCTCGGGTGAAACGGGTAATAGACCCGGGAAATTCGAGGATGCGCAGCCAGCTTTTCGACCAAAAAAGAAGCGGA
>JANNSM010000438.1:0-2701 GCA_031402635.1 Bacteroidota bacterium
CATCACACCAAAACTTCCCGAGATGACCTGCATCCAGGTAAAAGCCCGGGTGCGGCGGTGGTCGTCAGGGGTGACATCGGCAATGATAGACCGCGTTGGGTTGAAACTGATGTTGATGCTCAGGTCCAACACCAGGGTGACCATCATGGCCACGCCGAGAATGCCTTCCAGGCCCAACAGCCCGGATATGCGGTCAATATTGGGCAGTGCCAGCAGCGCCAACGCGGTCAACACACCGCCAATCCAGATGAACGGTTTGCGGCGACCTCCCCAGAACCAGACTTTGTCAGAAATCAGCCCCACAATAGGCTGACCCAGAATGCCGGCAATGGGTCCCGCAGCCCAGACCAGGCCAACATCGTGAATGGCCAGCCCGTATTTTTCGCTCATGATCCAGCTCAGCGCGGCAATTTGCACAGACAGCGCAAAACCCATGGCGGTACAAGGCAGACTGAGGACGGTGAGAAAGGCCGTGTTCAGTTTTTCCTGAAGTGGTCGCATGCCCCAATAATAGTGTTATTCCGACACGAAGGGAAATTTTTCCTAACTTGGGAAGCCTGAATAACAGGACATTGCAGCAACCGGACGATCATAAATCCGGCTCCCAAAACCGATCGCAATTATGGCCAAAAAACCCCGGCTCAGTTTCTGGCAGATCTGGAATATGAGCTTTGGCTTTCTCGGAATTCAATTTGGCTTTGCCCTGCAAAACGCCAACGTTTCCCGGATTTTTGAAACACTGGGTGCGAGCGTAGATGAGATCCCCATTCTGTGGATCGCCGCCCCACTCACCGGATTGATCGTTCAGCCGATCATCGGTCACATGAGCGACCGCACCTGGGGCTCGCTTGGACGCCGGCGACCATTTTTCCTGGTAGGTGCCATTCTGGCTTCCCTTGCCTTGCTGTTCATGCCCAACTCCCCCACCCTTTGGGTTGCTGCCGGGATGCTCTGGATTATGGATGCATCCATTAATGTTTCGATGGAACCCTTCCGCGCATTCGTCGGGGACAACTTGCCGGATGAGCAGCGTACTTCCGGTTTCGCCATGCAGAGTTTCTTTATCGGTACCGGAGCGGTGGTGGCCTCAGCGCTTCCCTGGATGCTGACCAACCTTTTTGGCGTTAGTAATACCGCGCCGTCCGGGAGCATCGCTCCTTCGGTCAAGTTTTCTTTCTACCTCGGCGGTGCTATTTTCTTTCTCGCGGTGCTCTGGACGGTTATCCGTTCGCGCGAATACAGCCCGGAGGAAATGGCCTCGTTCGAGTCACATGATGCCCAGGAAAAAAGCAAAGCCACCGGGTTAAGCCAAAGTAAAAAGAAAAAAGGTGATTTTGAAGTGGTCATGAAACCACCGCCAGCCCAGCCGGAAGAACACCTGCCGACTTCTGCAAAATTATTCCGACAGGGCTTGTTCTGGCTTATGGGCGGAGCCTTGCTGACCGTATTGATTTTTCAAATGCAACTGGGCAAAAAGGAGCTTTTTATCGTCGGTTTTGGAGCGGCAATCTTTGGCCTGATGCAGATTGCCACCGGCTGGTTCATCAGCAGAAATAAAACGCACAACGGCTTTGTGGAAGTGATGGGCGATTTGATGAACATGCCCAAAACCATGAAGCAGCTTGCTTTGGTTCAGTTCTTCTCCTGGTTTGCCCTTTTCGCCATGTGGATTTATTCGACCAGTGCGGTCACCCGTCACTACTACGACATGGAAGGACCAGCCGGCATAACGGCCCAGTTGGAAGCTTACCTTCCCGCCATGGAATCGTCAAAGCGGGAGGAAATAAAGTCGAGCCTGGAAGAGATGAAAAAGTCTGCGGGGAACAAGAGCGATGCCACTGTTTTTATCCCGGTCAAAATCAGCGAAGAGTTTCTGGATGGAACTATTGCCACCGAAAAGGATCTGATCAACGGATATGCCGACGCGCTGGCAGCCGGAGCAGGCAATGGTGAATTGGCCGGAGAATTTGGTGATGCGCGCAGCGAGGTATTGAGGTTGCAGGATGCTTACCGGCGCGGAGACGAAAGCGAAAAACTCAGCGCTGCCACCACTCATGCTCTTACGCAGGCGGGTGTTCAACCACTGGGAATAGACCCCGGGAAAGCTGCCCTGGTTGCGGAACTTAAAGATGTTCAGCAGGAGTACAACAATGGCGGCGACTGGATCGGGATTATTTTCGCGGTGTACAACGGTGTAGCGGCGCTGGTGGCTTTTCTCATTCCCATGCTGGCGCGGCGTATCAACAGGCGGCGTACGCACTTGCTCTGCATGCTGACCGGCGGCATTGGACTTGCCTCCGTATTTGTTTTCCGGTCACCGAATATGCTGCTGATTTCAATGGCGTTTGTTGGAGTAGCCTGGGCAAGCATTCTTTCGATGCCTTATGCCATACTCTCCGGAGCCCTGCCCTTGCGAAAAATGGGGGATTATATGGGCATCTTCAATTTCTTCATCGTGATTCCACAACTGGTGGCCGCGAGTATTCTGGGATTTCTGGTCCTTAAATTTTTCGGGAACGACCCCATTTGGGCGCTGTTGATCGGGGGTATGTCAATGGCACTCGCCGGGCTGCTCACCTTGCGGGTTGACGATGCAAAAGACACGGCCGGAGCCTGAAAATGTCATCCTGTTCAAGGCGACGAAACCTTTCGACATAAACAATAGTTACCGGACTGCGCGCTGAACTGCTGTTGCCGCCCA
>JANNSM010000439.1:0-2786 GCA_031402635.1 Bacteroidota bacterium
CATCTTTTCTCCATGTATATCAAGGTAATAGCTAACACCTTTGATGTGTATAACTCGAAGCAAGGGAACCCGCTGTTCCACATTCACACACAACGCCCCTCCGGTTCCGATCCAGGCTTCCGTCCGGGCAACGTGAGGCAGTTGATCCAGCGCTCTTTCGATCCTGCTTAAATTGATCTCCCGAATGGGGCGACCCAGAAAAGTATCGGCATCAAGAGATCCAAGCTCGTTTCTTATTGCCTGTGGATCAATGAAAAACAAATCCTGTTTTCCATCTATAGAAATTTGTAATGCAGAACATTCCCGCACATTTTCACCGGCGCTCGCACTGATGAGCAGAAACACGAACAAGGTGGTTAGCCCCGCCAGACCAATGCCGCGCAGCCAGAATTTCCACTGGACAGAACCGGATTTTTTGATGGGCGTTTTCATGATTCAGGATTGACTAAACAGGAAGATTCTGCAGGGTTTCCGTCAGCGGTCCAACAAGCCGGTCAATATCGCCAGCGCCGACGGTAAGCAGCAGCGCGGGTTTCAGCGCCGCAATTCTTGCGAGAACTTCGCTGCGGGCGAGCACTTCCACTGGTCGCTGCTCTGGTCTGCCGGCAATCAGACTGGCCAGCCACTCGCTGTCCACTCCGGCAATTGGCAATTCGCGCGCGGGGTAAACCGGAAGAAGAAGGATGCGGTCTGCACGGCTCAGGGCTTCGGCAAATTCGGAACCGAGGTCGCGCGTGCGGGTAAACAAGTGTGGTTGAAAGAGCACCGTCAGGTGTCTCCGCCCATAAATGCGCCGAACGGATTCCAGCAGGCGCCGTATTTCTTCCGGATGGTGCGCGTAATCGTCCAGCAAAACATGTTCCGGTGTTCTGAGCCGGTATTCAAAACGGCGCTGGATTCCCTTGAAACTGAGCAGCGCTTCGGCAATCTCGTCTTCGGGGATGTCCAGGAGTTCGGCAACGCTGATCGCAGCAAGTGCGTTTTCCACATTGTGGAGGCCTGGCCAGGTCAAATGAAACTCCCGGCTGCCGCGATTGAGAACAAAATGACTGCCATCCTCGCCGGTAGTCACCTGCCGGCAATGCCGGTCTGCGCTGACTTCCTTTAAATCATAACTCAGGCTACGCCCCGGAAAGTACTCGTGGACATCTAAACCCCAGCGGGCAACCAACTGACCGTCTGGGGCAATCTGAGCTACAAAAGCCGCAAAAGCCTCGCCGATTGCCGCACGGTCACCGTAAATGTCCAAATGGTCAGTATCCACGGCGGTGACCACTGCAATGTTGGGTTCAAGCTGAAGAAAAGAGCGGTCAAACTCATCCGCTTCAACGACCACCAGATCAGGGTTTCCCGACAGGAAATTGCGCTGATAGTTGGCGGCTATTCCTCCAAGAAATGCCGTGCAACCCCGTCCGCTGGACTGCAGGATATGAGCAATCATGCACGATACGGTAGTCTTGCCGTGAGAGCCGGCCACCGCAATGGTAAACCGATCTGCGGTAATGGCTCCGAGCACTTCTGAACGTTTGTTCAATGGAATGTCGAGTTGCCTCACTTTGAGCAATTCCGGAAAATCCGTGGGAATTGCCGGCGTGTAAACCACCAGCAGCCTGCCATCAACGGGCTGCCCTTCGAACCAATCCGGCCTGGCCTGAAAATGAACCGACATCCCCTCGGCGATCAGTTCGTCAGTCAGTGGACTGGCGGTGCGATCGTAACCTAACACTTCCTTGCCCTGCTCGTGAAAGTACCGGGCAAGCGCACTCATCCCGATGCCTCCGATGCCGAGAAAATAAACGGTGCGTGCTTTTTCCAGACGGATCATCTTTTGGCGCTGTTTTGCGTGAGAGAAACAGGCGAAAGACGGAGCAGCCCGAATACCTCGTCAGCTATCCGGCGAGTTGCGTCGGGCAATGCGAGTTCGCGGATGCGGCGGCTCAGCTCCCCGCAGGCCACGGGATCGCCGATCAATTTTTGGATAGCCGGAATCAGCGCTTTTGAAGCATCGGCATCGCGAATCAACACCGCAGCCTGCCGCGAAACGAGCGCCTGAACATTTTTTGTTTGATGGTCTTCTGCAACATTGGGCGAGGGCAGCAGAATGACCGGCTTACCCACAATGCACAATTCCGAGATGGTGCCGCCCGCCCGCGAAACAATCAGGTCAGCAGCCGCATAAGCGGCCTCCATCCTGCCGACAAAATCCAGCACGCGCACACGGTCGCTTTCCAGGTGAGCGTATTTTGCCCGGTATCCCTTACCGGTCTGCCAGATCAGTTGCAAACCATCATCGAGCAATTCCGGCAAGCCTGCTGAAATAGCTTCATTGATGACCCCGGCTCCGAGACTGCCCCCGGTGATGAACAAAGTTTTTCTGGACAAATCCAATCCGAATTCCTTCAACGCTTCCTCCCGGCTTACTGCCATGCTGACAATATTGTTCCTCACCGGATTTCCAGTCAGGACTACTTTATCAGCCGGGAACCAGCGCTCCATGCCTTCAAAAGCCACACATATTTTCTCAGCCCTTTGGCCCAGCAGCCGGTTCGTCACTCCCGGGAAGCTGTTTTGTTCCTGCAAGACTGTCGGTATACCCAGGGTCTGCGCAATTCGCAATACAGGGCCACTGGCATATCCTCCAGTGCCAACTACCGCCTGCGGTCTGAACTTCCTGACTATACTCAACGCCCTGTATAAACTGCCGATCAACCGGAAGGGAAACAAAAGATTTTGTGCGGTAATTCTCCGTTGAAAACCGGCCACATTCAATCCTTCTATCGGATAGC
>JANNSM010000440.1:0-3137 GCA_031402635.1 Bacteroidota bacterium
AAAGCCAGGCGACGCTGAATCGCTACGGCATCGGCAGATTCCAGGCCTGACGCCAGTTTTCGAAATTCCTGAAAATTTGGGCTGGGCCGTTTGATGTACTCCCACCACGGGTATTCTTCATTATCTCCGGGACCCCAGGCCCATTTCTGCACATAGAGTACGTTGGAACCCAGCTTGTCCAAACCGCTTTCAAGATTTCGTTTGAGACTGTCCACAGCGGAAAGCACCGCAATGATGCAGAAAATCCCAATGGTCACTCCTAGTAAGGAGAGCAGAGATCGAAGGAGATTTGACCGGAGCTCCTGAATAACCAGCACAAAACTCTCCTGAAGGACTTTGAAAAGAACCCCCATAAACTTGCGGTTTGCCTCAGCGGCAGTGGCCAAATTTATGACCAATAATTCGTTATTTTTGCCGACCGCTTATGGCACCTTCCAGAATGAAACTCTCGCAGTTCGTCTATGACCTGCCCGAGAAACTGATCGCACAACACCCGGCAGACCGCCGGGATGAATCCCGCCTCATGGTGGTTCACCGCGATACCGGAAAGATCGAACACCTGGTCTTCAAGGATATCCTGAACTTCTTCGGAGACGGTGACGTCATGATTGTCAACAACACGAAAGTGTTTCCGGCCCGGCTGTTTGGCCGGAAGGAAAAGACCGGCGCACGCATTGAAGTTTTTTTACTGCGTGAACTGAATTCCGAAATGTATCTCTGGGATGTGCTCGTTGACCCTGCCCGCAAGATCAGGGTAGGCAACAAGCTCTATTTCGGAGACGATGACGAACTGGTTGCAGAAGTGGTGGACAATACGACCTCCCGGGGCCGGACTATCCGTTTTCTGCACGACGGCGGTCCCTCCGAACTCCGTGCCGTGCTGGAAAAACTGGGCGAAACTCCCCTGCCCCGCTACATTAAGCGCCAGCCGGGTGACGGCGATAAACACCGCTACCAGACGGTATACGCCAGAGAAGAAGGTGCTGTAGCCGCTCCTACTGCCGGTCTGCATTTCAGCAAAGAACTGCTGACCCGCCTGGAGATCAAAGGGGTAAGCCTGGCTGAACTCACCTTGCATGTCGGTCTGGGAACGTTCCGATCTATTGATGTTGAAGATCTGAGCAAGCACAAAATGGATGCGGAGTACTTCCGCATTGATCAGACGGCAGTTGACAAGGTGAACAAAGCCATTGACGGAAAGCACAACGTTTGCTCGGTTGGTACAACCACCATGCGGGCTGTTGAATCCGCCGTTTCTGCAACCGGTAAACTGAAAACGGAAGAAGGTTGGACCAACCTGTTTATCCACCCTCCTTATAATTTTCACGTCGCCAATTCGATGATCACCAATTTCCACCTGCCGAAAACCAGTCTCCTCATCATGGTTTGCGCATTTGCGGGCTATGATTTGATCATGGAGGCTTACAAACAGGCTATCAAGGAAAAATACCGCTTCTACAGTTACGGCGACGCGATGCTGTTGCTCTGATCACAGCGCTGTACCCAGCGACAGGACATTTGCCGGACTTTCTGTTCCATTGCCAGACTCGTCATAGTAAAAAACAAAGCGCCGGTTAATCCGGCGCTTTTGTTTAAAAGTTGATGAGCATCCCGAAAGCCTTCGGGTCAATATTCATCTTCATTGAAGAAGAAGTCGTCATGGGTGGGGTAATCCGGCCAGATGTCTTCTATGCCTTCGTAAAACTCCCCTTCGTCATCCAGTTCCTGCAGGTTCTCGATCACTTCGATCGGCGCTCCGGAACGGATGGAGTAATCAATAAGTTCGTCTTTTGTGGAAGGCCAGGGCGCATCTTCCAGGAATGAAGCAAGTTCGAGAGTCCAGTACATCGTGCGGAGCGTTTGTTTGCCCTTAATTGGGCGCAAAAATACTTGAATATCCAATTACACCAAACGCAGGCACTCCATAAAAGGTTTCATTGCGAAAAAACATGATGGGAAGCTCTGCTTAATTTTCTAACCCCTTGGTTTCCAGGGTATTTCGGCTACACCTAAATGAAAGGCCAGAGCCCTGCCCAGCACGAACAAATAATCGGATAGCCGGTTGAGGTAGGCAGGTATCAGCGGATCCACTGGTGAAATCCCATGAAGGTGCACCACCGACCGCTCCGCCCTTCGGCAGACACAACGTGCGATATGCACCTGAGCCACAGCCGGATGTCCACCGGGTAAAACGAAATTTCTAAGCGGCTCAAGATCTTCTTCCATCCGGTCTATCGCGTGCTCCAGCGCCGTCAGATCTTCTTCCCGCAAATCGGGAAGAACCATATGGGAGTGTTCCGGATCGGCCGCCAGACTTGCGCCAACCGTAAACAAGGTTGCCTGAATACGAACCAACAGCGCTTCATTTCCGTGCGGAAGGGCTCCTGATGCCAAAAGGCCGAGCCAGGAATTGAGCTCGTCCACTGCTCCATAGGCTTCAACCCGCACGTGGTCTTTTTTGACCCGGGTACCTCCGATCAGGCTTGTTTCTCCGCTATCACCTTTTTTGGTGTAAATCTTCATAGAATCCTAGCTTGAAAATGTTCTTTAAACAACCGGAATATCCATCATTTTACCCAGGGTAGGATTGGGCCGGATCTCGTCCCGCTCGACCCGTCCGTCCCGAAGCCGGATCACCCGGCGGGCGTGTGCGGCGATATCTTCCTCATGCGTGACGACAATGACCGTATTGCCTTCCCGGTAGATACGCTCAAAGATGTCCATGATTTCCAGAGAGGTTTTGGAGTCGAGGTTACCGGTAGGCTCATCCGCCAGGATGATCGAAGGGTTGTTGACCAGCGCACGCGCAATGGCAACGCGTTGGCGCTCACCACCTGATAACTCATTGGGCTTATGCCGCATCCTTTTGCCCAGCCCTACGGCAGTCAGCATTTTCTCCGCCCGGTCATTCCGCTCCGATTTTGGTTTGCCGGCATAAATCAGGGGAAGAGCTACATTCTCAATTCCCGTAAGTCTGGCCAGCAGGTTGAACGTCTGAAAAACAAATCCAATTTCCTGATTGCGGATATCCGCCAGTTCATTTTCGCTCATCGAACTCACGTCCCGGCCATTGAGGATATAACTGCCGCTGGTGGGCGTGTCCAGACAACCGACCAGGTTCATCAGGGTGGATTTAC
>JANNSM010000441.1:0-6801 GCA_031402635.1 Bacteroidota bacterium
ATTTCCCGAAGCGGTTGAGCCCCCGGGCATTCTGATCTTCCGTCCGGACGCTCAATGGTTTTTTGCCAATGTTTCATTTTGGCAGCAGGCCATCCGGGAGAGCCTTGCGCAACGACCTTTAACCCGGGTATTGATCATTGATGCATCCAGCTTGTCATCCGTAGACTCCAGCGGCCTGCATCTGCTGAATGATCTGCATCAGGAGTTGGAAGAACGGGGAATACGGCTTCGGTTTTCCGGCCTGATCGGTCCGGTCCGGGACAAACTGGACCATTCCGGTTTTTTTGACCGGCTTGGCAGTGGAGCCGTATTCATGACGCTGCCCGAAGCCGTTGCCGGACACCACCTGAATGAAGAATCCGGAAAAAGCGCTGTTCGGGCCACGGCCCTTCACCGGTCGCGGCGGGCAAAAAGAAAGAGTTGATTGCCCGGTCCGGGGCTTGTCAGGGGCGTTTCTTTTTTTATTTGTCATGATTGGAAATGACAGCGGTCAGCGGTCAGCTATTGGCCTTAAATGATCTTTACGTTCAAAAGACCCGAACCCTAATCTTCCTGTCATGATTGTTGAACAACTCTATACGGGATGCCTTGCAGAAGCCGCTTATTACGTGGTGAGTGAAGGCGAAGCAGCCATCATAGACCCTTTGCGGGAAACTGCCCCATACCTGGAGCGGGCAGCACGGGATCACGTGAAAATCAAATACGTGCTGGAAACCCATTTCCACGCAGATTTTGTTTCCGGCCACCTCGATCTGGCAAAAAAAACCGGTGCGCAAATCGTTTATGGCCCAACGGCAAAACCAGGCTTTCCTGCCCATATCGCCGCCGATGGTGAAGTACTGAGGTTGGGCAAGGCCAGCATCATAGTGCTTCATACTCCTGGTCATACCATGGAATCATCTACGTTTCTGTTGCGCGATGAGGAAGGGAAGGACTACGCTCTGTTCACCGGTGACACCTTGTTCATCGGTGATGTTGGCCGCCCGGATCTGGCCCAGAAAGCCGGTGAAATCACAGTAAAAGATCTGGCAGGCTATCTGTATGACAGCCTGAGAAGTAAAATTATGCCCCTGGCCGATGACGTGATTGTTTACCCTGGGCATGGTGCCGGCTCAGCCTGCGGCAAGAAAATGAGCAACGAAACCTTTGCTACGCTGGGCAATCAGAAGAAGTTTAACTATGCGCTCCGCGATGATATGACCCGGGAGGAATTCATTGCTGAGGTTACTAACGGGCTGGCTCCGCCACCGCAGTACTTCCCCAAAAATGCTGCTCTGAACAAGTTCGGCTATGCGTCCATTGACGATGTTTTAGCCAAAGGAGCGACAGCCATGGAGCCAGATCGCTTTATTGCCGCTGCCACGACAACCGATGCGTTGATTCTGGACACCCGCAAGCCAGATGATTTTGTCAGGGGTTTTATTCCGGGTTCCATTTTCATTGGTCTGGACGGTCAGTTTGCGCCCTGGGTGGGCGCACTGATTTCCGATCTTAAGACGCCGATTCTTCTGGTCGCTTATCCGGGCCGTGAGGAAGAAGCGGTTTTGCGTCTGGCCAGAGTTGGGTATGACCATTGCCTGGGTTATCTCCGCGGTGGATTTGCCGCATGGCAGGCCGCCGGGAAAGAAACCGACCAGTTAGAGGAAATGGATGCAAAAGAATTCGCCGCAACATTTTCTTCACTGAAGGGCAAAGTGCTGGACGTACGTCGAAAAAGCGAATACGATTCCGAGCACCTTGTGGGCGTTGCCAATTTTCCGCTGGACTGGATTAATCAGTTTATGGACAAGCTGGACCGAAGGCAGACCTATTACCTGCATTGTCAGGGCGGTTATCGGTCCGTGATTACGGCCTCCATTCTTCGGGCCCGGGGGTTTAAAAATCTGGTTAACCTTCGCGGAGGATTTGATGCCCTATTAAAAACTTCGCTGAAGAAAACGGAATATGTCTGTCCTTCAAGTCTGTTGTGATCTGTGTATGCCGGTTATCGGCAGTTGATTCAGTTGGTGCGTTTCTTTTTTGCCGCCCGGTTACTGTTTATCGGAACCGGGCGGTTTTTTAAAGCCCGTATTTCAAGTTGTTCGTTGTTTTCCCATCTATCGTAAAAATTTCAATATCACATAACAAGAGCCTTGTCAAATGGTGCTTCGTACCTTTGTCCAGTCAAAATGGGCAGATATGGAAGTCTTCATCAGCATAACGAAACTGCGAAAATGATCATCGAGCAAATCTATACGGGCTGCATTTCAGAAGCTTCTTATTACATTGAGTCGAAGGGCGAAGCAGCCGTCATTGACCCACTGCGCGAATCGTTTCCCTATCTGGAACGTGCGGAAAAGGGAAATGCCAAAATCAAATATGTTTTCGAGACCCATTTTCACGCTGATTTCGTTTCCGGTCACCTTGATCTGGCCCAGAAATCAGGAGGTGTGATTGTTTATGGTCCCGGCGCGGAAACCGGTTTCGATGCCCTCAGCGCCCGTGATAATCAGACTTTTCGCGTTGGGGATTTGACGATCGTCGCATTGCATACACCCGGCCATACGCTCGAGTCAACCTGCTGGTTGCTGCGAACCTCGGAAGGAAAAGACTACTGCCTTTTCTCCGGCGATACCCTGTTCATCGGCGATGTGGGGCGCCCGGACCTGGCACAAAAAGCAAACGAACTGACGCAGGAAGATCTGGCGGGCATGCTGTTTGACAGTCTGCGGAACAGGATTATGCCGCTTGCCGATGACCTGATCATTTACCCGGCTCATGGAGCGGGATCGGCTTGTGGCAAGAAGATGAGCAGTGAGACGTTTGCCAACCTGGGCGATCAGAAAAAATACAACTATGCACTTCGCGCGGACATGAGCCGGGAGGAGTTTATCCGCGAAGTCACCGATGGCCTTGAACCGCCACCCGCTTATTTCCCGGAAAATGTCCGGTTGAATAAGGAAGGTTATGAATCGCTTGACCAAGTGATGTTGCGGGGATTGCATCCGCTTTCCGCGCAAGAATTTGCAGCGCAAATGAAAGGCCCGGATCAACCCCTGGTGCTGGATACGCGCTCCATTTCTGATTTCACCAACAGCCACGTTCCGGGTTCCATATTTATTGGGCTTGACGGCAGTTTCGCCCCATGGGTAGGTTCCCTGTTCCCCGACCTTGAACGGCCAGTTTTGGTGATCGCCCCTGAAAATCGTGAAGAGGAAACCGTGCGCCGGCTTTCCAGGGTCGGTTATGACAATACCCGGGGTTATCTTGCCGGCGGCGTTTCCGCCTGGCAAAAAGCGGGCATGCCGGTTGAAAAAGTCCCCGTCCTTTCGCCGGAACAATTTGCTGCATTGCACCGCAGCAGCCCGGTAAAGACGTTGGACGTTCGCAAACCTGGCGAATACGATGCCGGTCATATCGAAGGGTCTCTGAATGCGCCGCTCGATTATTTGCAGGAGAATTTTATCAGCCTCGACCCTTCGGCCAACTGGCATCTGCACTGTAAAGGCGGATACCGCTCGTTGATCGCATGGTCCGTCTTGCGCTCGAAAGGCTTTTCCAACCTGGTCAACCTGGAAGGCGGCTACGATGCGCTGATAAAAACGGACCTTCCCGTGGTGCAACCGGTTTGAATTTCTGACCTGTCTCCGTTGATTTCTGTTAAGGCGAACGGGCGGTCACCCGACTTTAAAACGGTGGGGAAAACGGTTTGCGTTGACGAGACTCAGAGTTTCTGTTGACCACAGACATATCCGCGCTGTGTCATCCACCGCGAAATTTGGCCAAATGCTTTCGTGATGATGCCGTTCAGACGCATATTGGTTGCTTTGGATTTATCTTCTCTGGATGAGGATCTGATCCGTTACACAGAATTTCTTTCAAAAATTTACCAGCCGGAGGACATTTATTTTGTCCACGTTGCTCCTGAACTGACCGCTGAGCTCGATTTTGCGGTACGCTTTCAGGATCTGCCAGCACTGGTCAAGCCGATTGACGAGGAGTTGACCGCCAATATCCGCCGCCGGATTATGCGGTATTTCAATGAACCGGTTCTACCCCATATCCATGTCGAAGTGCTCGAGGGCAGACCTCAGGAGCAGGTGACCCATTGGGCAACGGTCAAGAATGTGGATTTGGTTGTTCTGGGACGGCACCGCGGAAACCTGGATACTACCGTGTTGATCAAGCGTCTCGTGCGGCATCTTAAGGGGTCTATCCTCGTGGTTCCCGAGGGCTCCGAACCAACGATCCAGCGGATCGTGGTCCCCGTTGATTTTTCAGAAGACAGTTCCCGGGCAATATTTCGCGCGCGGCAAATTGCTGAAAGACTTGACGATACGGCCATTTGCATCCTCCACATTTTTGATATTCCCCCGGGCCATTTTCAGCTTTCCCGCACGCTGGCCCAGTTTGAACGGATTATGGAAGACAATGCCCGGGACGTTTTGGGGCGCTTTCTATATCAATGTGAAGCCGGGGAATTGCTGCAAGGCGCAAAATTACTTCCGGCTGAGGCCGCCAATCCTTCAAGGGAAATCTACCGGTATCTGTTGGAATCACCGGCGGACCTGGTGGTGCTCGGTGCCAAAGGGCATTCCGCTGTTGAGCGTTTCCTGGTTGGCAGTGTAACCGAAGGCCTGCTGGACCGCCACGAAAAACAAGCCATCCTGGTGACCAAACCCTGAAGGGTTGCCGGTGGGATCAGCTCCGCTATCGGATAATCCGGATCATCCGGCCTGATGACTCCGATCATGACCGCGCCAAACCGGTTATTCTACTTTTGATTCTAATAAAATCAACGGCACCATGAATACGGTGAATCACGAACACTCCGGTTTATTTGTCTACAATATGGGATTCGGCGACATTATCATCCGATATGCCGCGATGATACTTATTGGAATTATCGGCGGCTTAACCCATCAGTTATGGTTGATGCTGTTGGTGATGCCAGTGTTCATTTTTGCGATCACCGGCTGGTGCCCGATAAACGCTTTAATCGGCAGAAATACCGCCGATAAAGAGGATTGAATTTTTTTTGACGGGGGGCTTTCTACTATGGAAAGCAAACGGAGGGCTTCTGACAATTCGCTTTAGGCGATAATGTTTTGAAGCCCTTCGTGATTTTTAACAATGATTTCTCCGGAGGAACCAATTTCAACCAGCCCTTCCTGCCTAAAATCGGTGAGGGTGCGAATGACAGTTTCCTTGGCGGTTCCGACAATGCCGGCCAGGTCGTCGCGCATGATATGCATGGCGAAGGGTGACTTCGCTTTGTTTTCCCGGTACCGGGATTCGAGCAGCAGAAGGCCATCGGCAACCCTTTTTCGAACCGAATCATAGGCTTGTCGAACGAGCCGGATCTCTGTTTCTTCAAGATGATTGGCCAGCAACTGAATAAACCGGTGCGCAACGTCCTTGTCGCTGTGAATGAGGGCGTAAAAATCGTCGGCGGGAATCAGACAGATTTCGGAATCTTCGAGCACCTCGGCGGTGTCTCCGTAGGTCGTTTCGCGCATTAGTGCGCTCACCCCAAAAAAGTCACCCGGTTTGAACAGGTCGGTTATATACTCCTTACCATCTTCACTCATCCGGAAGACTTTGACTTTGCCGGTTTGCAACAGGTAGAGATAACGGGGACGGTCGCCTTCCCGGTAAACGATTTCCTTTCGCTTGAGCCTCCTCAATTCGCGTTCTTCGGACAGATGCTGAAGGGCGCCGGTGGCTCTTGCTTCGCTGATGAAGGAAGAAATTCCTTCGGAATCGCGGGAGATTTCCTGTTGCTGAAACTGCCTGCGTTTGAGCAGTCGCATTTGCACGGCATCCAACAACTGCAACTCCTCGAAAGGCTTGGTAATGTAGTCATCCGCGCCTAAATTCATTCCCTTTCGAAAATCTTCCCGCTCGGATTTTGCGGTGAGAAAAATGAAGGGAATGTGCGAAGTTTTCGGGTCACAATTGAGCATGTGCAACACGCCGTATCCATCCAGCTCCGGCATCATGATATCGCAGATGACCAGGTCTGGGTTCTGTTCCCGGACCAAACGGACTCCTTCTTTGCCGTTGTTCGCAGCGTGGACTTCATATCCATCCAGTTCTAAAATCTCAGCGATGTTTTCCCGAACTTCCGTATTGTCTTCAATCAGTACGATAATGCCTTTCATGCCATTTGGGGGTGGATCAATCCGGTGTGGGGACTTTCCGCACCGGTGATCGGTAAAATAACGGTAAATGTTGAGCCCAAACCCTGTTTGGAAATAAACGACAGCGTGCCACCAAGCAGTTCGGCGTATTCCCGCACAATGTGCAGGCCAAGACCCGTTCCCTGGATGTTGGTCACATTCGTAGCCCGGAAGAACCTTTCAAAAAGGTGTTCCTGGTCTTTTTCCGGAATGCCCATTCCCTTATCGCTTACGCTGATCAGGACCACCGCATCACGACGGGAGAGCTGCACCTGCACCGCTATAGGTTCATTGGAATACTTAACTGCATTAGAAAGCAGGTTTAGCAGAATATTATGAAGGATGCGCAGATCCGTGATCATCTGGAAGTCCGTTTCTCCGCTAGATGAAAACAGGATTTCACCGCCTTTCCAGGTAGTTTCCCTGAATTCCGTCGTCCACACCCGGAGTTTTTCCTCCAGATTGGCTTCTTGCAGGTGCATCTGGACTTTGCCTTCTTCCAGACGGCCTGCACTCAGGAAGTCCTCCAGCAGCCCGGTCAGGGAATGCACTGCGGAATGGATGCGATCAATATGTTTAAGGCGTTTGGCCTGGCCGGCTTCATCGTTATAGCGCCCAATCAGCGAGGCCGAAGAGAGAA
>JANNSM010000442.1:0-23307 GCA_031402635.1 Bacteroidota bacterium
CTGGCCTGACCAGGGTGCGCACCGGATTTTTTTGACCAAAAGGAATGAGATATTTTGAACACTCTCGCGCAAGAATGAACGTTTGTTCATTGCCGGCAATATACCGGGTTGATAAGACTGGCAAATCCTGTTTCTCCACCGTATCAGAATTTAGATTACCTTCGCAGCGCCGGAATGTTCCCTATTGCCTTGGCGAACAGGTTTCCGGAAAACGCTATTCTCTCATTTCCGGCCTGCTTATCCTGTTGATTCGCCTGACTCGCCGCCCAATTCAGGGCGGGTTTAGAACCCGGCTGGTTTTAAAATTTCATTGTGCTTTTTACTGATTTCAAACTGGATGAACGGCTGCTGGCCGGCATCCGAAAGTCGGGTTATACCGAACCCACCCCCATTCAAAAAACGGCTATTCCGGCGGTCATGGCCGGCCGGGATCTGATTGCCACTGCGCAAACGGGAACCGGAAAAACGGCCGCTTTCGTTCTTCCCCTGCTACATAAATTGCTCGCCGGGCAATCACTTTCCGGGCGTGCAGAGACTGGCCGCAAAGGAACCAACGCGTTGATTCTGACCCCCACCCGGGAACTCGCACTACAGATTCTCGAAACGATTGAGGTGCTGGCTTCGGGCACCGGTTTGCGCGCCGCTACCGTTTTTGGCGGCGTCGGTGCTAATCCGCAAATCCAGGCGCTGCGCCGGGGTACGGACATCATCGTAGCCTGCCCGGGCCGTTTGCTGGATCTGCATCAGCAAGGCGCAGTAGATTTTTCTTCGCTGCAGTGTTTTATTCTGGACGAAGCGGACCGCATGTTCGACATGGGCTTTCTTCCGGATGTCAAACGCATCATCCGCTTCCTGCCCGGCAAGCGCCAAAACCTGCTATTTTCCGCCACCTTTCCCCAGGAAGTGGAAGCTCTTGCGGCAACCCTCCTGCACAACCCGGAGCGCGTTAAAGTGGGTATCAGCAAACCGGCACACACCGTGAGCCATGCCTTGTATCCCGTTGAACCCCACCTGAAGGCGGGTTTACTCATGGAACTGCTGCGCCGCACGGATGCCAATTCCGTGCTGATTTTTACCCGCACCAAGCACCGGGCCAAGAAGCTGGCCCAAAAACTGGAACGCGAGAACTACAAAGTCACCTCGCTTCACGGCAACCGCTCCCAGAGCCAGCGCCAGGAGGCCCTTGGCGGGTTCAAAGACGGCAAATACCAGATCATGGTCGCTACGGATATTGCCGCCCGTGGCATTGATGTATCCAGTATTTCGCACGTTATCAACTTTGATATGCCCGATACCGCGGATGCCTACATCCACCGGATCGGCCGCACCGGCCGCGCGGAACGCACCGGCGACGCCTATACCTTGGTGAGCGGCGAGGACTCGGATATGGTGCGGATCCTGGAAAAGATCATGGGACAAAAGCTGGATCGCGAGTACATTGAGGGGTTTAACTACAAAGCTGCAGCACCTCCCAAAGAAGAGGAGCCAGCGCGGCCGGTGCACCGCGGAAGACGCCCTGCTCCAAGCCATGCCACCCGCCGCCGCTGATTTCGTCGGCATTCTTTACGTCTGAGTTCTTTCGTCGGCGTTCTTTACGTCTGACTTCCTTCGTGGGCGTTCTTTCGTCTGACTTCCTTCGTCTGACTTCTTTCGGTTGACTTCCTTCGGCCGGTTGATTCGGCCGGTTGATTCTGCCAGTTATTTCCGGCTTTGTTACCTTTCGGCCATGGTACCTGCGTTCCCCACGGACAGCGAACCTGCGCTTGAGGGCAAGCTCGTCAGCATAGCCATTCGCGTTTACCGGATGGAGGCCATGGTTGATTTTTACCAGGAAGCGTTCGGGATTCCGTTTGTTGAAAAAAGGATCGGTGATCTTGAATCCTATTTCGGTTTTCTTGGCCCGATACTGTTTAAACTGGTCCCGCTGTCTGACGATCAGGAAGCCGATGAATTTCCGACCCATCAATTGGGATTTCATGTCGAAGACATTGATTCCGTAGTAGAACTTGCGCTCAAATATGGTGGCAGCGTGCTTCAGGAGCCGCTGCAGCGCCTGGATCAGTATTTCGCAGCCATCCGGGATCCGGACGGCAACAGCCTGGAGTTATACGGCCCCATACAGTAAGACTGAATAGCAGAAAACCGGGATTGGGCTGTACAGTAGCATGAAGAATGTGGGTAACCTGGTTAGAACGGGCGAATTCATTCGGGTAATTTCACACACAGGCCAACTACATTACCCGTGGAAAAAACACTTCAACCCATAGCAGAAGCCGAGCGCGAACTCGGCGCTACCCTGCCGGCATCCTACAAAGAAGCGATGAGACGCCACAATGGCGGTGAAATTGCCACCGAAATGGATTTGTGGGAATTGTACCCAATCCCAGGCCCTGGTGCAGCCGAAAAAGCCCACCAGCCGAGCGCAGACATGGTTCAGGAAACCCTTGAACGCCGAACCTGGCCGGGATTTCCGGAAGGGGCAGTTACCCTTGCCGACAACGGTCTTGGCGACCAGTTGGTCATGCTTAGAACCGGCAACCAGTTTGGACCGGCATGCTATTTCTGGCAGCACGAAACCGGTCACATCGAACTGCTGGCCGAAGATTTTGCGTTGCTGGACCTGATTCCCTGAAACCCTGCAGATTACCTTTTTTGACATCTCCTCAAGCGGGGCGATCGGCTATTTTTTTGCCGATATTTATTTGCAGAAGGTATTGCCTTTCATCTTTATTGACCTTATGTTTGTTAAGGTATGAAAGCGCATTCTTTGCTAAACACCTGTTGGTGGCATTCTCAGGAACTCCAAATCCGGCTCCAAATACGGGGAAAGGAATAGCCATGCGTTGAACAACCTGTTCTCAAAGCGGCTCGCCGGACCTCCGGCGAGCCGCTTTGTTTTTTACCCCAGCCCAATCCCGCGTGATAAAGTCCAAACCATACCGATCAACCTGCGAATTTTATGGAACCTGAAAATCCATCGCAATCTTCCGGCCTCAGCAACCTGGTTGTTCCCCTGGACACCCGTTTCCGCATACTTCCGGCCGATACGGTTACGCCGGTAAGCCTTTACCTGCAACTGCGCGATCGCTTTCCCGGTGCGGTTTTGCTGGAGTGCACGGATTTTCACGCCCGTGATAACAGTTTTTCTTTTCTCGCGCTGGATCCGATTGCATCGTTCAAAGTGGAACAGGGGCTGCTGCACGTCAGAACACCGTTTGATGAATGTGTGGAAGTGGCGGGTATGACTCGTCCTTTGGTGGAGCAGCTCAGCGATTTCAGCCGTGCTTTTACCGTGGAAGCGCCCGAGGCTATCCGACGGTTCTCCGGCTTTTTTGGTCATACGTCATTTGATGCCGTCAAGTATTTTGACACCCTGACGCCTGACCCCTCGAAAGCCATCAGCGAGGTTCCGGAAATGCACTACCGCTTTTTTCGCTTTGTCATTGCCTTTGACCATTTCCGGGATACCCTGACCGTAGTGGAGCACGCCCCTTCCGGCCAGCCATCTCGCCTGGAGGAGCTCACCGATGCCCTGCGGCGACCGGTTTACGCGGATTTCCCCTTTGGTACGGTTGGGAAAGAAGAACCCAATATGCCCGATGAAGATTTTTTGGATCTGGTGGAAAAAGCGAAAGCGCATTGCCGCCGCGGCGATGTTTTTCAACTGGTGCTTTCCCGTCGTTTTCGCCAAAAATTCCGGGGCGATGAATTCAGTGTTTACCGTAAGTTGCGTTCGGTTAACCCTTCGCCTTACCTTTTCTTTTTTGATTTTGGCGATTACCGGCTATTTGGTTCCAGTCCGGAAGCCCAGCTCGTTTTGCGCGATGGCGTGGCGCAGATTCACCCGATTGCCGGCACGTACCACCGGTCGGGCAATGATGCTGCCGATGCCCTGGCAGCCCGCCAACTGGCCGAAGACCCCAAAGAAAATGCCGAGCACGTCATGCTGGTTGACCTGGCTCGCAACGACCTGAGCCGGCACGGACATTCGGTCAGGGTGGTGGCTTATCGGGAACTCCAGTATTTCAGCCATGTCATCCACCTGGTTTCGCGGGTCGAAGGGCGGCTTGATGAAGGAGTTAACCCCCTGCAGGTCTTTGGCGACACCTTTCCTGCGGGCACCCTGAGTGGAGCGCCTAAGTTTCGCGCCCTGGAATTGATTGACCGCTATGAACCTCACTCCCGGGGCTTTTATGGTGGCGCAATCGGCATCCTCGGCCTGGACGGTTCGCTAAATCACGCCATTGCCATTCGCACATTTCTGGCAAAAGATGGCTACCTGCACTACCAGGCTGGAGCGGGCATTGTGGTCAGTTCTGATCCGGCAACTGAACTTCTTGAAGTCAACCACAAACTCGGCGCGCTGCGCAAAGCGGTGCTGCTCGCTGTGGAATCAGCCGTTCGTGTGCCGGAAGAAGTCTGAAAAAATTTGAACAACCGTTCACTAAAAAACATGATTCGCATTCTGGTTATTGATAACTACGATTCCTTCACCTATAACCTGGTGGCTATGTTGAAGGAAATTCCCGGCACTGCAGTGACCGTTCGGCGCAATGACAACGTCTCTTCCGCCGATATGGAATCTGCCGAAGCGATGGTTCTTTCGCCAGGCCCGGGCATTCCTGCTGAAGCGGGTGAATTGCTCCGGCTGCTTGCACAAGCCGCTGGCCGTATTCCCGTTCTGGGGGTCTGTCTGGGGTTGCAGGCCATCGGAGAGTTTTACGGGGGACGCCTCCAAAACCTCAGCCAGGTTTACCACGGTGTCGCCACGCAGATGAACGTGGTTGAACCACTGGACCCGTTGTTTGACGGCATGGAGAAAACATTTGTCGCGGGCCGTTACCACAGTTGGGTGGTTGATCCGCTGAGTTTACCCCAGGACCTGATCGTAACCGCCCTGGACGAGACCGGCAATATTATGGCACTTCGCCATCGCCATCACGCGGTGTGCGGAGTGCAGTTTCACCCTGAATCCGTGCTGACACCGGGAGGCCGGCGTATAATAGAAAATTTTGTCCGCGAAGCCCGCGCCAAACAGCCGGCTGCCTGAAACCCAAGACGATGAAAGAATTGCTCACCGACCTGTTTGCCCACCACCGGCTGGATCGCGTCCGCGCCGAGCAGGTTTTGCGTCAGCTTGCCGCCGGTTTTTACAACGAGGCCGAAATGGCTGCCTTTATGACGGTTTACCTCATGCGGCCCATTGCCCTTCAGGAGCTTCAGGGTTTTCGGGATGCTCTGCTGGACTGCTGCCTTTCGGTGGATCTGGCCAATGATGACCTCATTGATCTTTGTGGCACCGGTGGCGATGGTAAACAAACGTTCAATATTTCTACGCTGGCCGCATTTGTGGTGGCTGGCGCAGGCTATCCGGTGGCCAAGCACGGCAACTACGGCGTTTCATCGGTCTGCGGATCGTCAAACGTATTGGAAGCGCTGGGCTACCGGTTTTCCGTGGATGAGCAGCAGTTGAGACGGCAATTGAGGGAAACCGGAATCTGCTTTTTACATGCGCCGCTCTTCCACCCGGCTCTCGGATGTGTGGCACCCGTGCGGCGACAGCTCGGGGTCAAAACATTCTTCAACATGCTCGGCCCGCTCGTCAACCCATCCCGCCCCAGGAGACAAATGGTCGGTGTATTCAGCCTTGAACTGGCCAGACTTTACCAGTACCTTCTCGAAGAGAGCGGGAGCAATTTCTGCATCGTGCACAGCCTGGATGGCTATGACGAATTTTCGCTGACTGGCCCGGCCAGGCTGATCCGGCCCGAAGGTCCGTTGATGGTTGATCCGGGCGATTTCAACCTTGCCCGGTTGACGCCCGAAGACCTGACCGCCGATACAGGTATTGAAGGGGCAGCGGTTATTTTTCGCGAAGTGCTCGCCGGAAAAGGTCCCGAAAAACGACACCAGGTGGTGCTGGCCAATGCCGCACTCGCTATCGGGTGTTACCACCCGGGCCGGCCCTTCGCGCAGAATTTTAGGGAAGCCGGAGAATCTCTTTACGGCGGCAAAGCCGCCGCCTCCCTCGCGCGACTGTTGGCGCTTTCTCCGGCAGCCCAACCCGTGCTGACCGCCGCCGAACTTCCCCACCCCAAAACCGACCAGCAACATGAACCGGCTTCAACGGATCATTGATCATAAGCGCGCCGAAATCGCCATGCGCCGTTGCGAGCGCCCTGAAGGTCTGCTCCGGGAAATTCTTCAAGACCTGGATTCAGGTCCGGGTGATGTGCCT
Source organism: Bacteroidota bacterium (assembly GCA_031402635.1). Classification (GTDB taxonomy): domain Bacteria; phylum Bacteroidota; class Bacteroidia; order Chitinophagales; family BACL12; genus WGOA01. Next base: position 6,239 of record JANNSM010000442.1, read on the forward strand.
ATTGGCCATGGGCTGGTTCTAACCACCGGCAGCCACCCGGACTCCCAACCGGGACCGGCGGCGGCCCGCTCGCTGCGGGCCGCGCTGGAGCGCAGCCACCCCGCCGTGATTGCCGAATTCAAACGCCGCTCGCCTTCTGCCGGCATGATCAGCAACGGTGATGCGGATGCCGCGGCGGTGGCTGCCGGCTATGCCCGGGCCGGCGCTTCCGCCATTTCGGTGCTGACCGATGAGCAGTTCTTCGGCGGCACGCTCGCGGACTTGCTGGCCGTTCGCGCCGCCGTAGATGTTCCGCTGTTGCGCAAGGATTTCATCCTGGAGGAATACCAGTTGATCGAAGCGCGGATAGCCGGTGCAGATGCCGTTCTGCTCATTGCGGAGTGTCTTGACACGGCAGAACTCGCTGCTCTGTACGATACCGCGTACCGCATGGGGCTCGAAGTGCTGCTGGAAATACACGATGCCGAGCAGTTGTTGAAGTTGCCGTCCGGTGTCGGGATGGTTGGGATTAACCACCGCGATCTCCGGGATTTTACCGTGGACATCCGCCGCGGACCTGCGCTTCTGGACAGGTTGCGCCGCGCATTTCCACAAGCCCTTGCCGTGGCGGAAAGCGGCGTGGAAAACGAGTCGGATGCCGCCATGCTGGTGAGCGCGGGCTTCGATGCCCTGCTGATCGGTTCGCAGTTTATGCGGGAGAGTGACCCCGGTGCGGCCTGTGAACGCATGGTTAATGCGCTGCGGGTTGTGCGGGATTCCAAAATGGAACGATCGTTTAAAAACCGTGAATCCGCGCAATCTGGTGACCGTTCACAAAATCAGCGTCAGCCATGATCGTCAAGGTCTGCGGAATGCGCGATCCCGATAATATCGCCGCCTTGCAGCAAATCAGCGGTGTGGACTGGATGGGAATGATTTTTCATCCTTCTTCACCGCGCGCTGTCAACCGGACTCCGGAGCAATTGGAACGTTCATTCCAGAATTTGCCGGCTCATGGCGGACATTTCCCGGAAGACCAATCCCCGCTCCTTGCAAAACCGGCAAGAAAAGGCCTGCAGCGGGTGGGTGTGTTTGTTGATCAGCCAACAGAGGCCGTGCGGGCGACTGCGATTTCGTACCGGCTTGACCGCATTCAATTGCACGGCAGCGAGTCACCGGAATATTGCGCCGGGATCAGCCGGTTGTGGCCGGTAATTAAAGCTTTTCGAATCCGCACCGTCTCCGATTTTGAGGCTATTGCCGGCTATGAGTCGGTTTGTTCGCATTTCCTTTTTGACGCAGCCGGACCGCAGCCCGGGGGCAACGGCATTTCGTTTAATTGGCGCCTGCTCGACGCTTATCAGGGCTCCACACCGTTTTTGCTCGCCGGCGGTCTTGGACCGGATGACGCGCAGCGGCTGTCAGGATTTCAACACCCCGCCTGGGCGGGCGTGGATCTGAATTCCGGATTTGAAATAGCACCAGGCGTCAAAGACTTCAACCGGATTTCCCGCTTTCTCAATCAATCAACATGGATTACCAGGTAAACGAAGAAGGATATTATGGTCCATACGGCGGAGCTTACGTTCCCGAGATGCTGGTGGCCAATGTAGAAGAGTTGCGCCGCTGTTATCGGACGATCAGCGATCACCCGGCTTTTCAGCGCCGTTTTCGCGAACTGTTGCGGGATTTCGCCGGAAGGCCGACTCCGCTTTATGCATCGGACCGGCTCAGCGCACAAACAGGGTACCGAGTTTTCCTGAAACGCGAGGACCTCTGCCACACCGGTGCCCACAAGATCAACAACACCATTGGGCAGATTTTGCTGGCCCGGGAAATGGGCAAGCACCGCATTATTGCGGAAACGGGAGCGGGCCAACACGGCGTAGCCACGGCCACTGTTTGCGCGCTGATGGGCTTGGAATGTGTGGTTTACATGGGCAACACGGATATGGCCAGGCAGGCGCCGAATGTAGCCCGGATGAGGATGCTGGGCGCGACGGTGGTGCCCGCCACGAGCGGCAATGGCACGCTCAAAGACGCCACCAATGAAGCCATCCGCGACTGGATTGAGCACCCGTTGGATACCTATTACCTGATTGGCTCCGTGGTGGGTCCGCATCCCTATCCGGATCTTGTGGCCCGTTTTCAGTCCGTGATCTCGGAGGAAATCATGTTCCAGTTGGAGCAACAGACGGGTAATTCCCAACCGGATGCGGTGGTGGCTTGTGTAGGCGGGGGCAGCAATGCCGCCGGCGCTTTTTACCATTTTCTTGACCTCCCGGCTGTTCAGCTTATTGCCGTTGAAGCGGCGGGCAAGGGATTGGAATCGGGCGAAACGGCAGCCACGAGTTTTGTAGGCCGCAATGGCGTTTTACACGGCAGCCTGACTTTGCTAATGCAAAACCAGGACGGCCAAATCACGGAGCCCTGGTCTATTTCTGCCGGGCTGGATTATCCGGGCATAGGACCCATGCATGCCAACCTGATCCGGAGTGGCAGGGCGCGGGCCATTGCCATCACCGACGAACAAGCCCTGCACGCAGCGGTTGAGCTTTCGCGCAGTGAGGGAATCATTCCCGCGCTGGAAACAGCTCACGCCCTGGCGGCCCTTCGCTATCTGGACTTGAAACCCGGTTCTGTGGTAGTCGTCAATCTCAGCGGACGGGGTGACAAGGATATGCAAACCTATTCTCAGTACCTCCAGGACACCGAGACGGACCCGGGAAACCGTTTTGATTTGAAAGACTAACCGATCATGGCAACTAACCCTTCCCCGGAAAAATTACCGCCTGTGATTCAGGCAGAGCGGCCAAATTATTTGGAACAATTGTTCCAGAATAAGCAAACGCCCATACTCAGCATTTACCTCACCGCCGGGTATCCTGATGCGGACAGCACAGGTCCGCTGATTGAGGCTGTTGCTGCTGCCGGCGCCGATCTGGTAGAGGTGGGAATGCCTTATTCAGACCCGCTGGCCGACGGCCCGGTTATTCAGCAAACGGGTGCTCTGGCCCTCGCACAGGGAATGACCCTGGATCGCCTCTTTGCACAGGTCAGCGCTGTTCGGCCAACGGTTGATATTCCGCTGGTCTGGATGGGGTATTTCAATGCCGTGCTTCAGTATGGCGTGGAGCGGTTCCTGGGTTCTTGCGCAAACGCAGGATTTGAAGCGCTGATTATCCCGGACCTGCCTCCGGAGGTTTTTCGGCGTGAATTCCGGGATTTGTTCAGGGCTTTTGGTCTCAAACCCGTCTTTCTCGTGACTCCGCAAACGCCCACGGAACGGATCAGGCTGATTGACGACCTTTCTGAGGGCTTTGTTTATCTGGTGGCATCGGCTTCCCTGACCGGCAGGAACACAGGAATCGGCTCCAAACAACTGGACTACCTGGCCAGGGTGTCCGGAATGGGTCTCCGAAACCCGACCCTGGCGGGCTTTGGAATTTACAACCGCGAAAGCTTTCAGGCCGCTTGTCAGCATACCCGCGGTGCCATCGTTGGATCCGCATTTTTGCGCCATATCGGTTCAGCGCCTGATCCGGTTGCGGCAGCGGAAGAATTTGTGCGGTCGCTTCGCTGAGCGGCAAACCCCTTCGCGCCCCGGTTTTGGCATTCCATCGCTGCAATGGCGAACTTTGCCCTTTCCCGGAGCAATCCGGAAACGTCAAACCCGGTTACCAGCCATCAGGTTAAAAACTCCATGTTCATGACAGCGGTCAGTACGTCGTATCCCAAAGAAAAAATCAAGGTGGTTTTGCTCGAAGATATTCACTCCGTTGCTGCGGCTGCGTTTCGAAAGGCCGGTTACACGGACATCGTGCGGATGAAACGCGCGGCTAACGGAGCGGAGTTGGATGCCATTGTTCGCGATGCGCATATTCTGGGAATCCGTTCCAAAACGCATTTATCCGCAGAGGTTCTGGAAAAGGCCGGCAAACTTCTTACCGTGGGTTGTTTCTGTATCGGAACCAACCAGGTGGACCTTGTACAGGCAACCGAAAAGGGTATTCCCGTATTCAATTCGCCGTATTCCAATACGCGCTCCGTAGCGGAGCTGGTCATTGCGGAGTCCATTATGCTGTTGCGCCGCATCCCGGAACGCAGCAATGCTGCCCATGAGGGCCGCTGGCTGAAAGATGCCAAAGGATCTTATGAAAGCCGCGGCAAGGTGATGGGAATTGTCGGTTATGGTCATATTGGTTCTCAGGTTTCTGTATTGGCCGAATCGTTGGGCTTTAACGTGATTTTTTATGATGTTTCTCCGGTGATGCCACTTGGCAACGCCCGACCTGTAAGAAATCTTCAGGAACTTCTGCGCAAGGCGGATGTGGTCACGCTGCATGTGCCCGGCGGCTCCGGAACCGATAACCTGATGAGCGCAAAAAATATTATGTTGATGAAAAAGGGCGCCATTCTCCTGAACCTGGCCCGTGGAAAGGTGATTGATGTGGCGGCGCTGAAATCATCGTTGAAAAGTGGTCATTTAGGCGGCGCCTCCGTGGATGTTCACCCGGTTGAACCCAAATCCAACGCTGACCGGTTTGAAAGTCCGTTGCAGGGTTTACCCAACGTCTTGATCACGCCGCATATCGGGGGAAGCACGCAGGAAGCCCAACAGCAGATCGGGCTGGATGTTTCCGGAAAAATGCTGTCGTTTCTGGAAACTGGCACAACCATTAACTCGCATTCCGTGCCGGAGCTCAGTCTTCCTGTACATGAAAACAGTCACAGAATTCTCCATATTCACTGGAATAAACCCGGCGTGCTTTCGGCCATCAATGCCTGTCTTTCGCAGGCTAATATCAATATTGTGGCACAACACCTGAGTACCAACGCAAGGATTGGATATGTTGTGCTGGATGTTGACAAGAAGAGTTCAGGCAAGGCATTCGGCTACCTTAAAAAGGTGCCGAATACCATCCGAAGCAGAGTTTTGTATTGATTCTGCTCCGACATATCACGTCACATTTTCTTCTAAAGTGTTTTTTTGCCTGAAAGCCCTGGCTTTAAATTCGTATTAATTAACTTTTTCAGGTGTGATAGCCGGTTAATTGATTGTCTTTGCTGTCAATACACTACGGAGTCTCACTTTGCAAATGTTCGTATAAGGGAGGTCCAACCCGCGGATGTAGCATCAATGACTGGAGGTCTGACGGGCGTTTTCCCGTCGGGACGAGTAAACAAGGTGGGAGGATTTTGGACGAGTGCGTTTGAAAAGTTTCACAAAAAAACCGGGTGCGAAAGCACCCGGTTTTTTATTGGTTATCGATCGGTTATCTATGGGTTGTCAGGGGATTTGCTCAATCGGCGATGATGAAGCGAGCTGTTCGGCTTTCGCTCCCGCCTCTCAGAACGGCGAAGTAAACGCCGGGGGCGAGATCCCCAAGAACAAAACTTTGCTGATGGAAACCGGGGGAATAGGATTCCCGGCTGAGTTCTTCCCGCAATTGGCCCCGGATATTGTAAATCTCCAGGCTGAGGGTTTCGGGTTTCAACAGGCTGAATGAAAGCGAAAGCAACTGATCGGTTATGGTCGGTTGCAAGGTTAACGGGGAGAGATTGATTTCCTGTATGGCCGATGGCTCAGCTTCGCGATACACGCCTGCCTGGTGTACCTCTCCGGTCGTCATGGTTTGAACAAAGGCCACAACGCGTAGGCGCTCCGGATTCAACATCGCTTCGTCAATGGCATAGGTGTAATTCAGGGTGGTCGTTTGCCCTTCAACCTGTTGATCCAGGAGAGACCCATTCGACCCGGTAAGCATGTTGCGCATTACCCAGTAGAAATCGAGCTCACCATTGTAGCCGGGAGGAGTGGCGTAGTTCACTTCATCTTCCGTAACAACCACATAAGCGCTGAGAAAACTGTCTGCACTTTCCTGAAAATCCCGCAATGCTGTAAATGTAACCGAAACCGCGAGCTCGTCACCGGCTTCATTCAGCGATTGCTCTATGTCAATATCCCACCATGCGGGCTCGGATAACTCATCGTTGATTTTGCTCTGGTTAATGGAGTTTGGGCTGCCATAGTAGGTGCCATTCATCCAGGCATGAGGGAAACCAGAAACTCCGTAAAAACCGGAGATTCGGGAATCTACCTGGGACGGGTTAAAGGACCACATGGGGTCAACGTAACCCCCGCCCCCCCGCTGGTATTTGATGATCGCCACGTTCTCCAGGTTGCTTTCCAGAAGGGTTTTAAATGCCGGGTTAGCCGCTGCGCAAGGTCCGCAGGAAGCACTGGCCACTTGTTCAACCAGAACAATCCGGTCAACAGACTGTGCCCTCAGCTCAGGGCTGACCAATTGAAGAAACAAAATCAGGAGAATGATCCCGGCGCGTTGTCCAATAATTTTCATTTGAGAGCGATTTAAAACACAGGTTAGGAAAGGTCTGGAAGTAATCCCCGGAAGTAAACCCGGGAAGAAAACAGAAAGTACACCGGTATTTTTTCACAAAAAATACCAGTAACAGAGCGTTCAACCATATCGGGAGAAGGATAGTTCACGGCGATTGCCATTTTTTTGCCGATTTTGACCGATTTTCAAGCCCATGGGAGAGGAGCGCTCCGCCAAATTCCTGTCAGCATCGGAATTGCAGGCAGCAATCGAGAAGAACAAAGGGATTTATACCCGATGGTTTGATCCGGGCTACGCCAGTTCCGTTCAGAGAAATCTGGGGGAAGGGCTGGACCGCAACTATTTTCGTTTGCGCTGGGTAGGGTTTGATGATATGCCTCAGCGCAATAACCCGGAGCGGCCGTTGATCTATTTTGGCAACCACTCCGGAATGACGTTTCCCTGGGATGCGCTCATGCTTTCCTCGGGCATGCTCAAACGGGTTGGATTTCGCTTTGAGCATCTCTGGAGACCCCTGGTGGCGCCGCAGCTCAACAAGATATTGTTGATGAATGCATTTCTGATCCGCGATTTCTGGCGGCGCTGCGGCGGCGTTGATGCTACCACGCTGAATTTTGAGACGATGATGCAATACCAGGATTCCAACCTGTTCATTTACCCGGAGGGCATTGGCGGTATCAGCAAAGGATTCAACCACCGCTACGAGGTCCAGCGTTTCGCCACCAGTTTTGTGCGGATGAGTTTGAAATACAAAACCGACATTATCCCGATTTCGACCGTGAACGGGGAATACATCAATCCCCATTCCTACAATTTTGCCTGGGTCAACCGTCTTTCCTCCAAAATTGGCATTCCGTTTCTGCCCATCACCTGGTTGCTGGTGCTGCTCCCTCTTTTCCCCTGGCTCTTTTATTTTGCTTTTCCGGCTAAGCTGACCTTTGTGCGCGGGACGCGGATGAGCCCCTGGCAATGGATTGACAAGCCCTTCGAACAAATATCCCAAAAGGAAATTGAAGACATCACCGAGCGGGTCCGGAGTCAGTTCCAGGCGGATTTAACCAAAGCAGTGGGGGAATACGGCAAGGAGCCTTACGAAGGTTGGCGGCTGTTGAAGTTGAATGTTAAGAACTGGAGCCAGCTCGCTTTTTTTCACTCACCGGGCTGGCCTTTGCTTTTTGCCGAGCACGAACGCCTTTACAACAAGAGTGGCGGGCAACCCTTCCATCTCCACACAGGTCCTTTTTCGCTGATTAAGGCGCTGATCATGAATCCGTCCACCTGGGCTTTTTTCATTCCGGTAATCGGATGGATTCCTATTCTGATTCGGGGTTACCGAAAAAACGAACCGCGACCATGATGAATTTCAGACTTCTTCCCGCACTGACTATTTTTCTCGCCCTGCTGACCGGTTGCAGGGGATTTGGGAAGAATGATTCCGCCGAACTGCCACTTTCCCCTTCCCGGGTCGTGATTCACAAAGCATTCCCCTCCGCCTTTGTTGAACCCCGGGACCTTGAAATTTATCTGCCGGCCGGGTATGATTCAACCAAGGCCTATTCCGTTTGCTACATGCAGGACGGACAGAATTTATTTGCGGCAGAAAGAACCTTCAACAAGGTGGAGTGGGGCGTTGACGAAGCGCTGGACACGCTTGGTTATGATCTGATCATTGTTGGAATTTGGAATACTCCGGCACGTTATCAGGAGTACATGCCCGAGAAACCAAAAGACGCAGTGGAAAAAGCCTTGCACGTGGCGTGGCTAACTGATTCCAATCGCTTTAAGGAAGCCAATGGGGAACTCGCTTCTGATGAGTACCTGAAGTTCATTGTTGAAGAATTGAAGCCCTGGGTTGATGCTCACTATGCCACCATGCCGGACCGGGAGCACACCTTTATTGCCGGATCCAGCATGGGGGGGCTGATTTCCGGCTATGCGCTCGGTGAGTATCCGGGTGTTTTTGGAGCGGCAGGATGTATAAGCACACATCTGCCCGCTCTTGACGGTGTTTTTCTGGAATACCTGCGCTTCGGGAAGCCCTCACCGAATCTCGGTTCTCGTTTATGGATGGATCATGGAACACTGGGGTTGGATTCAACTTATGCCCCCTATCAGGTTGGCGCGGATTCCATTTTGCTCAGCAAAGGCTGGTCACCCGGCGTGGATTTCGTCAGCCGGGTTTATGACGGCACCACGCATCACGAGACTTCGTGGCGCTTGCGGCTCCCCGAAGTTTTTGCTTTTTTGGTCGAAGGGAAAGTTGCCAAACCATAGCCCGGTTCATGTTTTCACCGCGGCGATGAACTTCGGCATAGTCGCCGTTCAGTGCAGGATTTCAGGGCAGGATTTTGTAGAGAGCCGCCTGGTAGGCCTCCAGGTGCAGCGTTGTGCCCGGCGAAAGGGTTACCGTGCTACCGCTGCGAAGATCCCTTAGCGTAACATTTTTTGTGTCGGCCTTTTTATCCGCCGTTCCGAGCAGTGGCTGAAGAAAGGAAAACGGAACGTCACAGGGTTTATCACTTCCGTTGATCACGTTCAGCACATTACCGGATTCGTGGTAGCGGCCGTAGGCGTAATATCCGCCATCCCAATCGGGGCGCACCTGCCGCAGTTCGCCGTGGCGTAATGCCGGATATTCAGCCCGCAAACGCAGCAATTGCTGCATGTATTGAAAGATGTCCTGCTCCGCAATGCTCCGTCCGGATTCTAAAAATGCGGAGCGCGAATCATCGGGGAAACCACCGGGAAAGTCCTGCCGGAGCAGGGCATGGCTTTCGCCGCCAATGATACCAATCTCATCGCCGTAGAAAATCTGGGGAATGCCCCGAACCGTCAACAGGATATGCAGCGCCACTTTGTACCGGTCCATATTTCCACCTGCCAGAAAAATGGGACGCGGCGTGTCGTGGTTGCCCAGCAGGCTGACCAGGTTATCCGTGTTGCCGAAAAAGTAATCTTCACTCATTCGCTGATAAACCGCCAACAGCGATTCCTGGCCTTTGAGGTAGCGTTCCAGCGCCATCATGAACCCGAAATCAATGACGCTGGGGAGTTCGGAATCAAACGTTCGGGGAAGGCGGCAGCCTTCCTGAAAAAGCGCGGTAAAAGCGGTCGCTCCCCAGCATTCTCCGGTAATGTTCAGGGTCGGATATTCCCGGCGAATAGCCCTTGTCCACTGAACGCCATACTCCGGAAAAGAATAGGGGTAAGTGTCTTCCCGGATTCCGTCAAGGCCGGAAAACTCAATCCACCAAAGCGTTTGCTGGATGATATAACGGGCAACGTACGGATCGCGCTGGTTCAGGTCTGGCATGGCATCCACAAACCAGAAGGTGTACATTTTGTCCAATTCTCCGGGAGCCGCATAGGGATCGTGAACCGCCGGCAGATTGTGCCCGTCGAGCAGGTGTTCCGAAAAAGTTCCGTTGAACCAGGTTTTGGTCGGCGGGTTGAAAACCCAGGGATGGTCAATACCACAGTGGTTGTTGACGTGGTCAAAAATGACTTTGAGCCCGCGGGAATGCGCACTTTCAACAAATTCTGCATACAGCGAATTGCTGCCAAAGCGGGGGTCGGCCCGGTAATAATCCGTGGCGGCGTAGCCGTGGTAACTGCCTTCCCCCGCGTTCTCCAGAAACGGCGTAAGCCAAAGGGTGGTCACCCCGAGTTCCTCGAGGTAATCCAGGTGGTCTATGATTCCCTGCAAATCGCCGCCGTGCCAGGCGCCGGGTTTTGCGGGGTCATATTCCAGAAAAAGCCGGTAATCGCTGAAGTTGTTGTTGGCCTGGTTGCCATCGGCGAAGCGATCCGGCATGATCAGGTAAATCACGTCGTCTGCGTTGAAACCCTGGAAGCGGCCCGCCGCCGGCGCACGCTCCAGCACCGGAAAGGAAAAAGCGGTCTCATTGCGCAGGCCGCGGAACAAAATCCGGTAATTGTCCGGTTTGCAATCCCGACCAATGACCACGTCAACAAAAAGATGGCCCGGAGTTGCGCCGGCATGGGTACCGATTACCCGCGGGCCCGGGGGATCAAACACCGGCTCCAGGCCCGTCAGCCCTTCGCCATAAACGAGCAATTGCACCGTATCGTGCAGCATGCCCACCCACCAGTTTGGCGGATCAATGCGATCAATGCGGGTTTCCTGAGCCCGGCTGTTTTGTGGCAACAGCAACAGGGATAGAGTCAGTGCGGCCGCTGCGGCTGGTAAAATTTTACGGCGGTTAGTGCGGGGAGGGTTGAATGCCTGGGCCAAGCGCATGAATAGATATTTTGGACAGACCAGAAGTTTTATTCCGGTGCTTTGCAGCGGATTTTTTAGGTCGAATGAATTCGTTTTCTTTTCGCAGCCATTCAGCGGGCAACCACAAACCGTGAGCTGTAGGCAGCCGGTCCTTCGCCGGAAACAGAATTTTTGTTGCGGATAGTCAATGTGTAAATGCCCGGCGAAAGCGGTGAGGTGTCCATGCGAAAAAGATTGGAACCCGCTTCACCGGGCCCGCTCCAGATTTCCCGGACCAAACGGCCCCCTTCATCGAAGATGTTCACGGTCAGCTCCGTTTTTTCGCGGAGGGTAAAAAGGGCAGTCAGTTCGGAGGCCGCGGGATTGGGCCAGGTCTGCAAGCCGGAGAGAACCGGGATGGCAGACGGCATGCCCACGTTGACCGACTCCGTGGCGCTGACCTTGCCAACCCAGGTGGCATTGCATGGGCAATCAATGCCAAAAGGCGGGAGGTTAGGCCGGATCTTGCCGATATTGCCCGATGCCCAAATGGTGCCGGGCTGATTATAGACGCGCTGAATACCGGTGTAATCTCCCCATCGTTCGTAAGGTCCGGAAGCGATGTTCACAAAGGTTTCGCCTTCCTTGATGGTGGTGATATCCGAATAGGCAAAGTAGTTGGTGTAAACGGCCCCAAAACTGGGGAAGCGTGTTTTCGAACTGTAATCAAACACGATGATAGCCTGGATCTCCGAAGGATCGGTCCCGGTAAAAGCGATGTTTGGGTAGCCCAGATCCAGCGAATCGGCCGAGCGGTCACCGAAAATGTTGGCCTCCAGCAGCGGGCTGTTGGTTACCCCGCTGATCATGCCGTGGTAAATGCCGGTGCGGCCCGTAGCCGGATCTATGGTTGAGGAGACAAACTGGATCCGGTCGCCTTCCAGGAATGAACCCAAAATACGGCCGTCGTTGGTGTCAAAGGTCTGGTTCGACGGTTGGCGCGCGACCGGCGGCAGGCCGTAGGGCTCTTCGGCCTTTAGGACCTGGACTTCAAGGGCCGTTCCCGCTGCGTCCCAGCGATCCGTGATGTGCACAAGAAAAATGGTGTCGTTGGATTCGGCAAAATTCCGGTTGCTGACCAGCCACAAATCAGGTCCGTAAAGGGTAGAGCCTCCCGGCACCGGATTTAGATTGCGAATGGGCTTTCCACCGAATTCGATGCCCTGCCAAAAGCCACCCGAAAGCGAATCGCCAGCGTATCCATCGGCTTTGTCCATTTGCCAGACCAAAGTCTGGCTGAATCCGGTTTGCCAGGGCTCGCCTTCGCGCAGCAGGTTGATGGTGATAAACAATTCAGCCTGGGTCAGCGCGATCATCGGGTAGTCTGTCCAGGTATTGTCGGCAAAGGGATTGCCCGGTAGCCGGTAGAAATTCCAGGGTTCCAGGGGATTGGATGAACTGGAAAAACAGACGATAATGTGCGTGTCCGAAGGCCCGAAACCGGCCAGAAAAACAAGAACAAAGCGGTCTTCGACCGGATCGTATTGCACTTTGGGATCGAATTTGCCCGCAGAAATACCCAGGGTATCGGCAAAAGCGCCAAGTCCGGCGTTGAATTGCAGCGCACCCAGGGTATCAAAAATGTAGATGGTCGAATTGATCACGGAAATCACCCAGCCGTCGTTCGAAATCGCAAGGTTATTGTCATTGGGAATGGAAAAATTGTACGCGTTGCCCTGAAAGTTTACCCCGGCTTCGGGGGCCGGGAGATCCGAGCGTTTTTCAAAGCGGTCCCGGCCGTCGGGTTCAAAACGAGCCGCCTGTTCGGCTTTGCGCCCGGCCAGCATAGCCCGGTAGGTGCCGGAACCGGGAACCGGCGCTTCAAGCGACGTCATCACCGGCTCAAAATCCGCGCGGATTTTCAACGGGTTCACCTGCACCGCGGGGAGCGGGCCAATCCCGATGCGACTGGCCTGACCGCTGATCTGGAAACAAAAAGCGGGAACCAGAATAAACGAAAGGATCAGGGTGCGCATGGAAACTTGAAATAGTGAATTATGAAATTAAGCAACGGCGTGTATTGCGACGCGAAACCGGTTTGAGATTGGGAAATATCCCGCCTTCAAAATTTAACCGGGTACCCTACCCGAATTTTTCCTGCTGCAATTTTTCAAGGTCGAACATCTCGTCGCGCAACCTCGCTGCTTCCAGAAAATCCATGTCTTTGGCGGCTTTTAGCATCGCTTTTTTGGTGCGCTCAAGCGTTCGTTCCAATTGTTTGCGATCCATGGTTTGCACCACCGGATCGGCTACTGCGCTGATGTACTCGGGCTCAATGTACGCTTTGGATTTTGAGCCTCTGATGTCCAGCACCGCGCTCTGTTTATAGATTTCTTCGCGGGACTTGCTGATGCCTGCCGGCACGATGCCGTGTTCCTGATTGTAAGCGATTTGTTTGGCCCGGCGGCGCTCGGTTTCCTCAATGGTGCGGCGCATGGACTCGGTTACCTGGTCGGCGTACATGATCACCAGTCCGTTGATATTCCGGGCCGCACGACCCGCTGTTTGAGTCAGCGACCGCTCATTCCGCAAAAACCCCTCCTTGTCAGCATCAATGATGGCCACCAGCGAAACCTCCGGCAGATCCAAACCTTCGCGGAGCAGGTTAACGCCCACCAGCACATCAAATTCGCCGAGCCTGAGGTCGCGGAGAATTTCCACGCGCTCCAGCGTATCCACTTCCGAGTGAATGTAGCGGACGCGAATATCCACTTTGGTCAGGTAGCGGGCCAGTTCTTCGGCCATGCGTTTGGTCAGCGTGGTGACCAGCACGCGCTCATCGCGCTTGATCCGCTCGTCAATTTCCTCCATCAGATCGTCGAGCTGATTTTTTGACGGCCGCACTTCAATGGGCGGATCCAGCAATCCGGTAGGGCGAACAACCTGCTCGGCAAAAGCGCCCATAGTCTGTTCCATTTCATAATCGCCGGGGGTGGCGCTGACGTAAATGGTCTGACCGACCAATTCCTGAAATTCCTGAAAGTTGAGCGGCCGGTTGTCCAGGGCGGAGGGCAGGCGAAATCCGTAATCCACGAGGTTGCGTTTGCGCGCCCGGTCCCCGCCGAACATGCCGGCAATTTGCGGAATGCTGACATGGCTTTCGTCCACCACCAACAAGAAGTCATCGGGAAAATAGTCCAGCAGGCAGAACGGGCGGTCGCCGGGTTTTCTGCGGTCCAGGAATCGCGAATAGTTTTCGATCCCGGAGCAATAGCCCAGCTCGCGGATCATTTCCAGGTCAAAATTGACCCGCTCTTCCAGTCGTTTGGCCTCGATGAATTTGCCGCTTTGCTGATAATAGGTGACCTGCTCGCGCAATTCGTCCTGAATCTCGTGGATGATTTTCACGAGCTGGTCTTTTGGCGAAACGTAAATATTGGCGGGGAAAATCGCTACGTCATTCAGTTTTTCGATGCGCTTCCCGCTATCCGGTTCAAACGTTTCGAGTTCTTCAATGTCATCCCCGAAAAAAGTGATCCGGACGGCGTGATCGGCATAGGCCAGAAAGACGTCAACGGTGTCTCCGCGGACCCGGAAGGTTCCCCGGGTGAAATCGCGTTCCGTGCGGGCGTAGAGGCCATCCACCAGCGCGTAAAGCAGGGTGTTGCGGCTGATGCGGTCACCGGTGCTAAGGCGAATAATGCTGTTTTTGTAATCCGCCGGGTTACCCATTCCGTAAATGCAGCTAACGGAGGCTACTACGATGATGTCCCGTCTTCCGCTCAACAAGGAGGAGGAAGTTGCCAGTCGAAGTTTTTCCACTTCCGCGTTGATGCTCAAATCCTTTTCGATATACAAATCAGAAGATGGCAGATATGCTTCCGGCTGGTAATAATCGTAATAGGAGACAAAATAATTGACCGAGTTATCGGGGAAGAACTGTTTGAATTCGCCGTATAACTGCGCCACGAGGGTTTTGTTGTGGCTCAGCACAAGTGTTGGTCGCTGTACCTCGCGGATAACGTTGGCCATCGTGAACGTCTTGCCGGAGCCGGTCACTCCGAGCAACACCTGGTGTGGCTCACCGCGATTCAGCCCTTCCACCAACTCTTTGATGGCTTGTGGCTGATCGCCGGTGGGCTCAAACCGTGAACTGAGCACAAAATCCATAGGTAAAGGGCGAAAAGTGTTGAGCGCTATGCTGCTGCGTATGCAGGGAGCGGCATTTCCGTAAAAATAGCCGGAATACGGTCAAAATGGCCCCGGACGCCTAAATTGCGGGGAGAATCGAACGGTACAATTGTCCGACTGAACGTCAGAATCCGGCTTTTAACCCAAAACGCTGGCGCCCCTGCGGCTGTTTTGTGTTAATTTTGCTGTTTAATTATCGTTCCATTTATGCGTTTACGAGAGATTACCTCGATCACCGGAATGAGCGGCCTGTTCAAAATGGATGTGCAGCGCGCTGACGGCATGATTGTCACCTCCCTGGCCGAAGGCTGGACCAAGTTCATCCCGGGCCGCACCCACGGATTTACCCCGCTTGAAAACATAGCCATTTATACGGATACGGACACGGTTCCGCTGGCAGAAGTCCTGTTGAAGATGCGCGCTGCCCTTGACAAAACACCGATGCCGGGCGCCACTGCAAGCACCGCGGATTACAAAAAATACATGGAAACAATTCTTCCGGAATACGACCGGGAGAAGGTCTATGTCAGCGACATGAAAAAGCTGGTCCGCTGGTATGAGATACTGAATGAGCACGGCGTTGTTGAAGCGGAGGCAGAGGCCGCAGCGGCGCAGGAAAAAGGCGAAGGCGAAGCGGTTGAGGCCGAAACCAAACCGGCTGTCAAACAGGCTGCGGCAAAATCTTCCGGCAGCAAAGCGGCAGATGCCCGCACTACAAGCGCCAAAGGAAGCGCTGCCAAGCCCGCGGTCAAACCTGCCTCCACGCCCCGCGCCGGCAAAAGCCGAAACAAAACAGATTAACCCGCGGCAAGCCTCCGGCAATCGCCTGCCCATGCCCACTGCCCTGATCACCATCCCCCTGAAGCGCCGTTTTCTGCCGCAGGATTTCCGGGTTTTGGACTGGCAAACGCTGGAGCCTTTCTACCGGGACCTGATGCTGCGGAAAATCAGGTCGTCCGGCGACCTCCAGACCTGGCTCAGCGACCGCAGTGAATTGGAATCCGTAACCCAGGAAGACGCGCGCTGGCGCTTTATCCAGTCCACCCGAGATACGGGTAATTCCGCTTTTCGACAGTCGTTCCGAGACTTCACCACGGACATCAAGCCCCGCATCGTCAGGCACGAACAGGAACTGGATCAGAAATTCCTCGATTGTCCATTCACCGCCGAACTCGACTCCGGAAAGTTTTTCCCCTACGTAAGGCGGTTGCGTTCCCGGATTTCCCTGTTTCGGGATGAAAACGTTGACCTGCAGGCCAGACACGAGTTGTTGCAGCGCCGCTATGAAGAAATCAGCAGCCGGATGACGGTGCCGGTTGATGGGCGCGAACTCACGCTCACCCAGGCCGGGGTTGCGCTTAGCGATGATGACCGGGGCTTGCGGGAATCCGTGTACCTGCGCCTGGCCAATCGCCGGATTGAAGACAAGCTGGCCATTGATGAGCTGTTCGGAGAATTGATCGAAATACGGCAGCGCATCGCTAAGAACGCCGGGTTCAGCAATTACCGCGATTTCCAATTCGCCAACCTCGGGCGATTTGACTACAGTCCGGAAGACTGCCTGCAATTCCACGAGTCCATTGGCCACGAAGTCATGCCGATCGTTCGCTACCTGGATTTGCGAAAGGCCACCATGCTGGACCTCGAAACGCTTCGCCCCTGGGACCTCAAAATGGGCTCTACCGGCCGCAGTCCGGGAAAACCTTTCCGGGATTCGGCTGAATTGCTTGAAAAAGGAATTGCCGTTTTCAACCGCATTGATCCCATGTTTGGCGACTGTCTGGCCACGATGCGGGATAACCATTACCTGGATCTCGAATCGCGCATCGGCAAAGCTCCCGGCGGTTATAACTGTCCGATGCCGGAAAGTGGTATTCCCTTCATTTTTATGAATGCCTCCGGTTCAACCCGTGACGTCAAGACAATGATGCACGAAGGAGGCCACGCAGTTCACGCATTTCTTGCTCACTCCCTGCCCTTCAATGGTTTAAAACAGACCCCGTCTGAAATTTCGGAGCTGGCTTCCATGGCCATGGAGTTTTTAAGTTATGATCATTGGGAAATATTCTACCCCGATCCGGACCGGCTCCGTCTGGCGCGCATCGAACACCTCGAACGGGTTATTCATCTGTTTCCCTGGGTGGCCAGCATAGACGGATTTCAGCACTGGGTTTACACGAATCCCGGGCACACTGTCGTTGAACGGGAGCAGCGCTGGCTTGAATTGCAGGAGCGCTTTTCGTCACCGGAAATTGACTGGACCGGCCTGGACCACTATCGCTCCGTTCTCTGGCAGACCCAATTGCACCTGTTCA
>JANNSM010000443.1:0-5679 GCA_031402635.1 Bacteroidota bacterium
ACCGCTCACCCCGGTGACCACCACCAACTGGTTGCGCGGAATGTCAACCGAAATATTACGGAGGTAGAGAACCCGGGCGCCCCGGATTCGTATACCCGGTTTATCCGGCTTTTTACCGTTTTTGGCCGGATTTTTGAGCGATTTTGAAGTAGGCAACTAAAAAAATAGTTCGGAAATCAAAAAAAACAAGCTGATTTGCATCAGGGTCTTGCGCGGTCTGCAAATTAATCCTATTTTAGGATGAGACTGGAGACCTGGTCGCCTGAAATTGCAGGCAGATTGCGTCAAATTGCTTTCTATTCAGGATCAGTTTAACATAATAACTACCGGTACAGTGCCGGTTCGTCACTAAAAAAGCACTATAGAAGCACACATCTACACCTGACTTTCCGTTTTTTTTCGACTCAATAAAACATTGAGCTATGCAGGTAGATGTGCTTAGTGACAAGGATCTCATTGGTCAATATCTGACCGGTGACGAAGCTTCTCTTGAATGCCTTATTGCCCGACACAAGGACAAGGTATTCACCTCCATCCTCTTTATTGTTAAAGACCAGGCGCTGGCCGAGGATGTATTTCAAGACACCTTTATCAAGGTCATAGACACCTTGCGCTCAGGCAAATACAAGGAAGAAGGAAAATTTCTTCCCTGGGTCATGCGCATCGGGTATAATCTCTGCATTGATCATTTCCGGAGGCTCAAGCGCGCACCTACCGTAACCACTTCGGAAGGCTTTGATGTGTTCAACCTGCTGGACTTCGCCGACGGCAATGCCGAAGATGACGTGATCATGGACCAGACGCGCACCAAGGTCCGCAACCTAATTGATCATCTTCCCGAAGAGCAGCGCGAGGTGGTCATCCTCCGCCACTACTCGGAACTCAGCTTCAAAGAAATCGCGGAAATGACGAACGTGAGCATCAATACTGCATTAGGTCGAATGCGTTACGCATTGATTAACATGCGAAAGATGATTGCGGAGAAAAACATGACCCTGTAGCGCAATAAGGGGTTATTGACCTCGTTTTAGGGTTGATTCCGGCAATCAGGACCGAATTAACCACCCGGGGTTCCACCGGGAATTCTCCTAAAATGAAGGCATGCAACAACCCTACACCCAAGACTCTCTGGTCCGCTTTCTCTATGGTGAAACCTCTGCCGCAGAAACCGATGCCGTCCAGCACGCCCTGGATGCCGATTTTGAGCTTCGCGAGCGTTTTGAACTGTTGATGGCATCTTCCGAGGCGCTGAATTGCCGCCTTGCCAGCCCCAAATCGCGCACCGTTGCTGATTTGTTGCGCTACAGCCGCAGCACAGCACCGCTGGAAACCACGCGCTGAAACGTTAACATCACCGGCGGTTGCCGGTCAATGGTCAAACCACCTCCGTCAAAGAGGTGGTTTTTTTATCCCGCGAATGGCTAATTTCCGGCCATGCAGGACCACGTGAATACCCCCGGTCAGAACCCTGACCCCCCGCTTTCCCAAGACGGTTCCACCCCTGTGGCCAATGACGATCTCGATGCACGGCTGCCCGTTCAGGACCAGGAAGATTCTACGGAAATGGAACTGTTTGAGACTTTTCCGGACCAGGAGCAGGCAGCGCCGGTGCTCCGGATTCTTGACGAATCGGGTATTCCCTATGTTTTTGAAGAAAACAGGGTGGGTTTTGACCCGAGTTTTGCCCACAACGTCATGTATCAGGCCTGGGTGCTGAAATTGCCATCGGACCGTTTTGAAGAGGCGCGTCGTTGCCTCGAAGAAGCCTTTAGCCATCACGATGTTCAACTTCCCCAGGATCATTACCTGAGGGAATTCAGTATCGAGGAATTGCTGGATTTAATGGCCAAAGCCGATGAATGGTCGGAACTGGATGTGGTCATGGCCCGGCAGATGCTTGACGAAAAAGGCAGCGGTTTGAGTGATGCGCAGGTGGAAGCCATGCGGCAGGCCCGGCGGACTGAGCTTGCCCTTCCGGCAGTGGCGGCCACCCCGATGGTAATCGCTGCCTATTTCCTTTCGCTGATTGGTGGAGTTCCGGGCATCCTGATGGGCTGGGTCTTGAAAAACAGCACCAAAACCACCGCTTTTGGCGACAAGGTCCCGAACTACGATCCGGCTTCCAGAGCACACGGGGGAAGGGCGATGATGCTCGGTGCTGTTGTAGCCGTCACTTTGCTGGCCATATTGGTTTTGGAGCCGGAACTGCTGTTCTGAGATTTAGTTTTCAACATTCGAACAACGCGGCTTTCTGCTGCCTCCCGGCCCCTTGCCTTTGATGTAACTTTATGGTTCTTCAAGCCATTTGAAAGCCGGATAATATTCGTTTTAAGCAATTCGAATAAATTCGATAAAAGCAATAGAAAAAGCAAAAGAAAGCAACAATACATGAGCAGCTCCAATGGAAGTAAAGCGGCGACCACGCTGGACGCCAACAAAATGAAAGCGCTCGGGCTTGCCCTGGACAGCCTGAACAAAACTTACGGCAAAGGCACGGTCATGAAAATGGGCGATGCCCCGATTGCCCTTATGGAAATTATTCCCACGGGATCTCTGGGGCTCGACATCGCGCTGGGTATTGGCGGACTGCCCAAGGGCCGGGTCGTGGAGATTTACGGTCCGGAAAGCTCCGGGAAAACCACGTTGGCGCTGCACGCTATCGCCGAAGCGCAAAAGCGCGGTGGCATTGCCGCTTTTATTGACGCCGAACACGCCTTTGACAAACTCTACGCCGAAAAGCTGGGCGTTGATGTAGAAAATCTGCTCATCTCGCAGCCAGACAATGGAGAACAGGCGCTGGAAATCACCGAACACCTGATTCGCTCCGGTGCTCTCGATATCGTGGTCATTGACTCGGTAGCCGCACTGGTTCCCCGCGGGGAACTGGAGGGCGAAATGGGCGATGCAAAAGTTGGCCTGCAGGCCAGGCTGATGTCGCAGGCGCTTCGCAAACTCACCGGAACCATTTCCAAGACCGGTTGCTGCTGCCTGTTCATCAATCAGCTCCGGATGAAGATTGGCGTGATGTTCGGCAATCCGGAAACTACTACCGGAGGCAATGCTCTCAAGTTTTACGCAACCATCCGCCTGGATATTCGCAGAACCGGCCAGATCAAAGAAAAAGAGGAAATCATGGGCAACCGGGTTAAAGTCAAAGTGGTTAAAAACAAAGTGGCTCCCCCGTTCCGCGTCGCTGAATTTGACATCATGTATGGCGAAGGCATCTCCAAAGTCGGCGAAATCGTGGACATGGGCGTGGAGAACAGCGTGATGCAGAAGAGCGGTTCCTGGTACTCCTATGAAGGCACTAAACTCGGGCAGGGCCGGGAGGCAGTAAAACAACTGCTGACCGACAATCCCGAACTGGCCGCCGAGCTTGAAGCGAAGATCAAAGCAGTTTACAAACCGACGCTTGAAGCCGAAACGGAAAATGTCGGCATGGACAGTGATCTGGCTGACGAGTAAATTTCCTAAAAGGACCCCCATCGTGAGTCACCGCCTGATTAGCGAATGATTAGCGCCTGATTAGCGAATGATCAGGAAATGATTGGCGGGTTTTTTGCGGGAGAAATTCCCGATCAGTGCGGGCCTGGGCTCAGGGCCGTGCAGCGGACCGGGCTCAGGGCCGTGCAGCAAGCAGGGCTCAAGACCTGGCTCAGCGTTTGGCCTGTGCAGCGGGCAGGGCTCAAGACCTGGCTCAGCGTTTGGCCTGTGGAGCGAGTTTGTTGAATCGGTAGCCGCCAGTTTCTGCACCCCAGATCTGGTTGCCATCGTCATCCAACCCTTTGTCCCAGGAGATCATTCCGTCTTTGCCCAACTCCACTTCCGAGGTAGCCCAACGGGCTCCCCGCAGGTTGCTTTCACAGGTTTTGTCCCCTGTTTTTCCGGTATACAGTTCCCTGTCCGGTTCCCAGGTTAGTACAATGTCGCAGCCTTCGCGAAGCTCAAGATTTGCTGGTCCGATGGTGCTGAATGCCGCAGGGTCCTTCCAGGCATTGATAAACCGGGTAGGCTCGCTGAGCGTGTAAACGACACTGCGGAAACGGCCATCCGGCTCTTCGGTCAGTTTGTACACCCTTTGCCGGTAAGGACGATCCAGGTAAGTGGCCAGCGCCTGCTCCACATAAATCCAGTTGGCATCTGTCCGGTCGGTCCAGATACGGACCATTTCCAGGCGGATGTCATAAAAAGCGGTGTCTTCCTTGGACTGAATCTCGCTGGAAAAAGAACCGGTCATCACCGAAGTGAGGTAGTCCAGGCTGCCTGACTTCCGGGATTTACCTCCTGGAGAAGCGCTGTCGGATTGTGCACTCCCGGCGCAGCCGGCCAATGCAACCACAAGGGAAACGGCCAGCACAAAGCCTGAACTCTGGTTAAATAGCATCCTTGCCGGATTTACAGTTTTCGCAATAACGTGTTCATGTCCACACGCTCGCGGACAATTTCTCCTACCCGGGAAACCGGAATTCGCTCCTGGGTCATGGTATCCCGCTCCCGGATCGTCACCGACTGATCACTCAGCGTCTCGTGATCAACGGTAATGCAGAAGGGCGTTCCGATAGCATCCATTCTGCGGTAGCGCTTGCCAATGGAGTCTTTTTCTTCGTAGGCACAATCAAACTCAAACCGCAGTTCGTTGAAAATCTGCAAAGCGGCTTCCGCAAGGCCGTCCTTTCGGACAAGCGGGAAAACCGCCACTTTGGTGGGGGCCAACGCCGGTGGCAGTTTCAACACCGTTCGACTTTTCTCTTCGCCAAGTTCCTCTTCGCAAAAAGCCTGGCATAAAAGGGCCAGAAACGTGCGATCGCAGCCGATAGACGTCTCCACCACATAAGGCACATAGCTCTGATCGAGTTCCGGATCAAAGTACTGAAGCTTTTTTCCGGAGAATTCCTGGTGACGGCTAAGGTCGTAGTCGGTGCGCGAGTGGATGCCTTCGAGTTCTTTGAATCCGAAGGGAAAATTGAATTCGATATCCACGGCCGCATCGGCGTAGTGAGCCAGGTTCTGGTGATCGTGCCAGCGAAGGCTTTCCGCCGGTGTGCCCAGTGCGCGGTGCCAGGCCATGCGGCGTGTCTTCCAGGTTTCATACCACATCTTCTGGGTGCCGGGCCGGATAAAAAACTGCATTTCCATCTGCTCAAACTCGCGCATCCGGAAAATGAACTGCCGGGCAACAATTTCGTTGCGAAACGCCTTGCCGATCTGTGCAATCCCGAAAGGAATGCGCTGGCGGGAAGTGTTCAGCACGTTCAGAAAATTCACGAAAATGCCCTGGGCCGTCTCGGGTCTGAGGTAAATGGTCGCCGCATCGCCGGCTACAGAACCCAGTTTGGTGTCAAACATCAAGTTGAACTGTCGCACATCGGTCCAGTTCTTGGACCCGCTTTCCGGACAGGCAATGCCCAGCTCTTCAATCAGCGCCTTCACGTCAGCAAGGTCACCCGTGGCCAGGGAGTTTGCCGCGCGCGCCTCAATCGTATCTATTTTTTCCTGGCTGCGCAGGACGTTGGGATTGGTAGCGCGAAACTGATCTTCGTCAAAGGATTCCCCAAACTTGCTTTTGCCCTTTTCGATTTCCTTGCTGACTTTCTGTCGCATCTTCTCCACGTGGTCTTCAATGAGCACATCCGCCCGGTAGCGCTTCTTGCTGTCCTTGTTGTCAATCAGGGGATCATT
>JANNSM010000444.1:0-6355 GCA_031402635.1 Bacteroidota bacterium
GGATTTTACCAACCTGGATGTTACCGGGTTGGTTCGTGACATGCTGCTGGAACCCCTTTCGGAGTCTTATGGTCTGATGCTTCAATTGCAGAGCGAATCGGTATTCAGGAGCCTGAATTTTGCCTCCGGTGACCATCCCGATGCCTCCCGACACCCCATGCTGACGCTGACCATTTCCAGAGCGGGCTCCACCGGACTGGGTGTTGAGCCGGTCAGCGATGTTTTGGCTGATTTCGGACCCAACCCGGTTCAGAATCTTCTCTCCATTCATGTATCCATGAAGGAAACCGCCTCCGTCACTTTTCAGGTGTTTGACTTATTCGGTCGTATTTTACAAACCCTCGATCTGGGATTGCTGCCGGCTGGCAAATCCGAGCTGTCGTTGCCGGCAACCAGTTGGCCGGAAGGACCTATGTTGTTTAGGCTGCAGCTTAGCAATGGCGAATCAACCCCGCTTCAGCCATTCATTAAATCCTGACGGATTACGGGCGGTGTTTTCGAATTCTTGCCCAGGTTTTCTCCAGCCTTTCATGAATGTCTGCTGAAAGGCGGAATGGCAGGATGATTCCAAAAAAGCAAACGCTGACCAAGACCGCGCCGATGGTCCCATCGAGCCAGACGTTGCCTGTGCCTCCTGACCAGTTTTTTACCAGGATGAAGAGCAGCATCGCCAGACCACCCGCCCCCATCACCCCCAGGGCATTCCAGGAGAAGGGAAATATTTTGTACATCCGGTAAACAAACAGCACGCGAAAAGAATTGGTTGTGAAAATGGTGATCAGCGTTGCCCAGGAGGCTCCCTGAATGCCAAAGTGCGGAATAAGTAGTGCATTGGCGCCAACGGCGATAAAACCGGTAACCAGGTTTCCGAAAGCCACATAGCGATAATGATTGGAAGTGGCCAGTATGACTCCGTTTAATCCCGTGGCCATGTCGTAAACCCTGGCAATACCCAAAGCGATGAATACGGGAATTGCCCGGGAAAAGTCCGGGGGAATAAGGCTAAACAGCGCCCCGGACGTGGTATAGAGGACCAGAAAGACCCATCCGCAAACAATCAGGCTATTGATCGCAACCTGGCGGTAAATCTTGTTCATCGCCGTCATATCGCCTGACTTCCAGTAGTCTGCCACCAATGGACTGGCAATGCGGATCAGTGACCTTCCCGGCGCCATTACCACAGAACTCAGGTAGCTTCCGGTCATGTAGACTGCCACGGCAGCGAGCCCGATTCGGTCACCAATCATAATAGAGTCTATGCTGGTGTAAAGGCGGGCTGAAAAATTGGACATCAGCGTCAGAAGGCCAAACCCCATCATCTCCCGAAATCGCGGGCCCCGGAAAAAAGCGGCTACCGGCCGGATGAGCCAGTCTCCGGTCCGGGCGATCCAGATGGCCAGCATGATGGTAATGACGCAATTTGCTGCAGTAAACAGCAGGTAAAACTGGTGGATAGAAATCCAGTGAAAAGCATATGCACCTACAATGAGCGTAGTCATAACCCGGAGCACAATTTCCTGCAAGACCGATGAAGCCAACGTCCGGTAATTTGACTTTGCATAAGCTTCAAGCAACAGAAAATTCAGAGCAAACAGGATGAGCGGATAAAGCAGGTAGAAATACTCCGAAAACAACGGAGAACGCGTCGCATAGCGAGCTTCTATAGAGCCCTGGAAAATCAGCATTGACAGAGCAACCAGGCCAAAGCCCGCCCCACCAATGGCGAGGAATCCAAACAGAATACCACCGTGGTTGTGATCCTTATCCCGAAAAAAAGGGAAGTACCGCAGCAGGGTGTTTACGCCGCCCAGCGCACCGAACTGGGCAAACAGCGCAGAAACCGAGGTGAGCAGTTTTATAAGACCTACCTGGTCTTGTTCCAGGAAGTTCCGGAGCAGTAGAAACTCGTTGACAAATCCGATGAGGATGCCTGCAAATAAGATTGCCGTGTTAAGAGCCCCCTGCCTGAAGACGATACCCATATTCGATACGCCGAAGATAGGCCCTGCCCGGCATACCGCCGGAACAGATCAGGCTGCTCCGGCGGTTGTGGCGGGGATAACTCAATTATCCGGCAGGAAACCGCTCCCTGATACCGGTGCAAATGGCACCGTTGCTTCAAGGGCAGGATGAAATACCGACTCCAGTACAAAGCCGCCTTCGGAAAGCTGATCCATCAGATCGTGGATGGAGAATTTTAAGCCCTCTTTCCATTCAAACGATTCCAGAAATCCCAGGACGTCTGCAAGAATCAGACGGATCCAGTCAATCTCAATGCCGGTTTCGGGATGAGGCGGTAGGTTGGGTGTCGGATTCCACGACTGTGCGCCGTAGTCCACTCCGTCAAAGTTTTGACCGGTATGAAGGGCAAAACTGTAGCGACAAACGCTGGTAACCCCAAGCGCCAGTTCATGCGTGGTTCCACTTTCATCGGGATCGAACTCCATGATTGCGGATTCTGCGCCATCAATGAACGTAGTCAACGCCTCAAAGTCTGGTGTTTCCATAGCCTGAAGTTCCTCCGCAAGCAGGCGATACGTTGCCAGTGCCACCTCATCGGCCCCCGCTGCCCGGGCTGAGTCAATCTGTGAATCCAGATCAAGTGTACTCAGCCGAGTGGTGCGGTTGAAATCTGACAGGCCCGAAGAGCCAGTGTATTCGCCCATACTGATAACCCACTGCTTGAGCGTACCGGAGGTATTGGTGTTCAGCACCGCGTCGCGAAAACCTTCATTGTGCAACCGGCCATAGCGGTTGAAGGGATTGCCCGCCCCGTCAGCCCGTTGGTCGGGCGCTTCTGACGTTCCCCTCGCGATGGCCGCCTTCAGCCGGTTGTAAGGGCTGTTGATTCCGTCCAGGTCCTGCTTTTTGGAACAACTGCTGAGCATGGAAGCCACAGCAAAAAGAAAAAGTCCGTATCGGTACATGACTATAATTTTAGAATTAGAAAATCAGTTAACGGGCTGCAAGAAACTTGCTGTCGGCCGGCCTCAAGACGTTATCTCCGGATTTCATAAATGGTGTGGATAATTCGGTCATCACTTTTCTACCTTTGCTTTGCTTATGATGATCAACCCGGACCTGAAAACAGCGCTGCTCCTGGCGCCCCATCCCGACGACGGAGAATTTGGATGTGGAGCCACCCTGCGTCGCCTGACGGAGGCCGGCGTTAAAGTTTGGTATGCGGCCTTTTCGCCCTGCATTGAATCCCTGCCGGCCGGTTCCGCGTCGGACCGCCTTTGGGTAGAGCTGAAACGCGCCCTGAGCCATCTCGGGATTTCCCAGGAAAATATTTTGACCTATGATTTTTCTGTCCGGTATTTCCCGCGCGACCGGCAGGAAATTTTGGAGACGCTAACCCGGCTGAAAAAAGAAATTCAGCCCGATCTGGTGCTGATGCCCAACAGCCAGGACCTGCACCAGGATCATCAGGTGCTTTACCAGGAAGGGCTGCGCGCGTTTAAGCACAGTTGCCTGCTGGGCTATGAGCTTCCCTGGAACAATTTGAACTTCCGTTCAGATTTTCACATGCGGGTTGAATCCGGTCACCTGGATGCCAAAGTGAAAGCGGTACAGGAATATGAAAGCCAGCGAAACCGTGTTTACAGCGACCGTGATTTCCTGATCGGGCTGGCCCGAGTTCGGGGAGTTCAGGCAGGAACCCCTTATGCGGAAGCGTTTGAGACGATCCGCTGGATTGCCTGAGTATTTTAGACCCTTGAATTCAGTTTTCCAATCCAGGCATCCAGCGCCTGATCCGGCGCTGCGATAGCCGCATCTTGTACTGCCCAATCCGGATCGTAAGAAATGCTATCTAGCAATTTCCTTTGGGGATCGAAAATGATGAATGCCGTTCTGTTGGAATCAATGGAAACAATGACCGGGCCGGCGTCCAGGCTATTTTGGACCCATTCCCATTCGCCCAGCTCCGCCGCTTTGCCCGGCAGATTGCGGAACTGAAACCGCGTTTCCGTTAACGGCTGCCTCCAGACCACTTCACCGGAAGCCGTACTGGTGGCCAGGAAGCCAACGCCGTAGGTTCTTCCGCCATGTGGGTTTCGAAGTCCGTCTATGACTTTCCGGCTGTTTCCGTTTCGGTCAATAGCGAACACCGCTCCCTGGTGAAAAAATGTGGCCAGAAATTGCTCCGGGTTGTCGCGGCGGTAGGTGACGGAATTGATGAACGCCGCACGTCGGGCGGTCGGGATGGCTTCTGCCGGCGGATCGGAAATCAGCATCACCGGTTTGCCAAGCGCAGTTAGTTCCCGGGCTCTTGCCGGGTCGCGGGTAAGGATGACCGTCTGTCCGGTTGCGGGGTCCAGCCCCTGGTCATGGCCATGCTCCCAGGCCAACCAGGAAAATGTCTCCCGGTTTTCTGCCAGATCAAATTCTGCCAGGTAGTCAAAACCGGAAGAAGAAACCACAACCCTGTTGGGATTTTGTGGGTGAAACCGGACCGTGTGCAGGTAAGAAAACCAGGGGTGACGAAGCACGCCGCGACCGGAGTCAGACAACCAGTGCACTTCATTTTCCGCGGCAATGGCAGCGTAGGTTTTATTACCGGATATCACGTCAATGCCTCGGGGCTCGGTTAGCCGGGCAAGCACGATTGCGTTTTCCAGTATTCCATTCCGGAGTTGCACGCGGACCACCCCACCGGTTGATGGTGTCCTCCGCTCCACACTGCCCGCCGCACCGGACTTGTTGCCCCGGCTCAGCAGGTATCGCTTGCGAATGGCCTGCAAATCAAAACTTTTGACAGTGAGCAAAAGATCCAGCGTGCCGTAGAAATGGTTATCGTTGTGGTAAGTGGACAGGTCTTCCACCAACTTTTGCGGGGCTTGGGTTTCCTGGTTCATACCGTTGATTGCAGTTGGTTCAGAAGTTCCGCAAGCCGGCCGGTAAGGCTGCGGCGACTAAAGCGCAGGTAATCTCCGCCAGGCTCGCGAAGGGGAAGATGCCCGCCGCGCAGCCATTCCGAGTAGGCGTTTTTCAATGCGCTGACCATGCCGGCCTGATTGTGGTAATCCAGTATTTGCTGGCGTCCGGCCTGCCGCAATATCGCGGCGGCATCGCCGTCTTTGGGGCCGATGCTGAGCATGCGCGTATTGGAGGCCAGGTATTCGAAAATCTTACCGGTAATGATCCTGCGATTGTCTGCTGAATCGGGGATGATGAACAATAACATACCGGACTGCGCCATGCGGCGGGTGGCTTCCTGGTGCGGCACAAATTTTTCGATCACCAGATTTGCGTCCAGGCCGGCGCTTCGGATGGCGCCCTCAACAGAAGAATCCATACTTCCGGTAAAGTGCAAGCGGAAATCGCGTCGGAAACCAGGCACTTCCTCAACGCATTGGGCGATAGCCTGCCACAGGGCGGGCACATGCTGGTTGGGTTTCATGTTACCGATGTAGGCCATCCGAAATTCAGCGCTGTATTCTAAAGGTCCGGTGTACAAATCGTTTTCATCGAAACCGTTGTACAAAACGCTGAGGGCTCGCGCGCGGTCGCGAAATTCGGTGGCCATGCCTTCGCTGATGACCACCACGTGATCCGCGCGTTGCAGCACCCTGTTTTCCAACGCCCGATCTATTTGTTCGGTTCGTTTTGTGCGGGGAAAGTACGCGTTGTAATAAACGGTGGTCCAGGGATCCCGGAAATCGGCTATCCAGGGCAAGCCGGTTTTCTGTTTCAGCTCCAGA
This sequence comes from Bacteroidota bacterium, assembly GCA_031402635.1. Taxonomy (GTDB): domain Bacteria; phylum Bacteroidota; class Bacteroidia; order Chitinophagales; family BACL12; genus WGOA01. The sequence goes on from JANNSM010000444.1 coordinate 5,706, forward strand.
CCTGCAAGATGAGTTGAATGCGGAGGGCCGGTAGTGATAATGCCGTGGATGTTTCCCCCGCCTATTTCCTGTAAGGCTGCGCGAACGGCAAAGGGTTTCCAACCGATGCGGGCATCGGGGATGAAAAAATTTGCGCGCACCCATTTGGCCAGTTGCTGAACAGGATTGCGGGAATCTTTGAACCCTGTCATTGCCACAGGAACTTCTTTCCCTTTTTTTCCGGTAAGCCGGTTGTAAAGCGCAAAAGGCTCTCTGGTGCCGGTTCTAATTACGGTCAATCCGGAAGGGATGTCTGCTTCCAGACTTTCATCAAGGTAAGGATAGGAGCCGTTGGCGGGAGTAATGATGACCGGTTCCCATCCGAATTCGCGGAGGTAGCGGGCAAACTTGAGGAAGCGCTGCACGCCGGGGCCTCCGGCGGGCGGCCAGTAATACGTCAGGATCAGCACGCGGCGGGTATTCATCGCCAGGCTTTGACGATCAGCCCCGTTCCGCTTTGGTGATGCCCGCGGACGTCAAGCCAGTTGAGCAGGAAACAGCAGGGATAGACCACCAAATAATATAGGGGAAGAAGAATAAAAAAGAGTTTTGACATTCCCAACAGCAACATAGGATACTTCATGGAAAAACGCCAGGCCAGCGAACCCGGT
>JANNSM010000445.1:0-5852 GCA_031402635.1 Bacteroidota bacterium
TGGTCCGGCGCGACCAGATGCGGGCCAGCAAGATCATGCAGGAGCGAGTCCTTGCCGCGGCCAATATCACCATGCATTGGAACACGGCAATCGAGGATGTTATCGGTGAAGAAGTCGTTGAAGGGGTCAGTGTGAAGGATGTTCTCACCGGGCAGATCCGGACAATCCCAATTCAGGGTTTCTTTGTCGCTATAGGCCACAAGCCAAACACCGAATTATTCACAGATAAGCTTGACATGGATGCCCAGGGTTATCTGATCACCCAGCCTGGCAGCACCAGAACCCGGGTGGAAGGAGTTTTTGCCGCGGGTGATGTTCAGGACAGAATTTATCGTCAGGCTGTTACTGCCGCAGGCTCCGGCTGCATGTCCGCCCTGGATGCGGAACGCTATCTCACAGAAAAAGGGATTGCCTGATTTTGGAATCCATTCCCTGGTAAACCAATCACGCGGCCATTCAACCATTCATAAAATTTAGCCGGGAAATGGATAAACCGACAATTTACGGGTTCACGGTAAAAGACGCTCAGGGCAAGGAACGCAGCATGGAGGAGTACCGTGGAAAAGTGCTGTTGATTGTCAATACGGCCACGGAATGCGGGTTTACCCCTCAGTTTGAAGGATTGGAAAAATTGTACCAAACCTTTCACGACCGCAATTTTTTGGTCCTTGGCTTCCCTTCCAACCAATTCGCCGATCAGGAACCGAGAAACGACAAGGAGATCGGAGAGTTTTGCAAGGTCAACTTCGGGGTCAGCTTTCCGTTGTTTAGCAAAATTCACATCAGGGGGAAAGGCGCTGATCCGCTCTTTTTATTTCTCAGTGAGAAATCAAAGAACGGCGCCTTCAGTTCGCGACCACGCTGGAACTTTCATAAATACCTGGTTGATAGCAACGGACACGTTGTTGACTTTTTTCTCCCGTTCACCAAGCCGGAAGCGCTGCGGGTCCACCGGGCAATTGAAAAGCTGCTTTAGCGCTCATCGGATCATCCGTTACCCATCATGAAATCCGCTGTCAAACTGGATTTGCTGGCATTCGGTGCACATCCGGACGATGTCGAATTAAGTTGTTCCGGAGCGCTGCTCGGTGAGCTCGACAATGGGCATTCGATTGGAATTGCCGATCTGACCCGCGGCGAGCTCGGTACGCGGGGCGACGTCCCCACACGCGATGCAGAATCGCAAAAAGCATCGGTCATTCTCGGGTTAACGGATCGCTGCAACCTGAACCTTCCCGACGGATTTATTCAAACTGACCGGGAATCCATTCTGTTGGTCATCCGGGTATTGCGACACTATCGCCCGGAGGTGGTCCTGGCGCCGGCCATCGAAGACCGCCACCCTGACCACGGGCGGGCGGGAAACCTGATTTCTGAGGCCTGCTTTCTCTCGGGATTATCTCGGTTGGAAACTTCCGGCGATACGGGTTCTTTTCAAGCGCCCTGGCGTCCGAAAGCCGTTTATCACTATATCCAGGACCGGCATATCCGGCCGGACTTTATTGTGGATATCACCCCCTTTATGGATCGGAAAATGGAATCCATTCTGGCCTATTCGTCCCAGTTTTACGACCCCGGCGCCGAGGAACCCAATACGTATATCAGCACCCCCGAATTTTTGGAAGGCATGCGATCAAGGGCACGTGAAATGGGCCGGATGGCGGGGTTTCTTTACGGCGAAGGGTTTACCGTTGAAAGAACACCGGGTGTAAAATCCCTGTTCAACCTGGAGTAACGCGATTCACGTTTACTTCAGAAACCGTTTCCGAAAAATTTAAATTGTAAACGCTGTCCGGAAGAAAAACTTCCCGGTAACCCATTTATGCAGCAGTAAAAAAAAGTAGGGCAGTTTTCTAGCGGCGGCGCTCCTTGATGCGGGCGGACTTGCCGGAAAGCTTGCGCAGGTAGAAAATGCGAGCGCGGCGAACTTTGCCAATCTTGTGAACCTCAATCAGCTCAATATTGGGCGAATACAATGGAAAAATACGCTCTACGCCGGTGCCGTTGCTGATTTTGCGCACGGTAAAAGTCTGGGTACGACCGGTGCCTTTGCGCTGGATCACATCTCCCCGGAAGGGCTGGGTCCGTGACTTGTTGCCTTCCACGATGCGGTAATAAACGGTTACGTTGTCACCGCCTTTGAAAACGGGGAACTGGCGGTCCGGGACCAGGTCTTTTTCGAGCTCTTTAATGCGTTCCATGGAAGACAGTTATTCGGGAAGTTAACAGCGGGGCAAAGGTAGCTAATGTTCCCCATCCCGGCAAGAGCAATTGGCTGAAAAACAGGCTTTTTAGGGCAAAGTTTTACCACTTTTATCCCTCGCGCAGCAACCCGGGGCGTCTTTCCAGGGTTCTCCTTCGGGATTGTTCATGCCGCCAGTTCTCTATTTTACCGTGATCCCCGGTCAACAAGACATCTGGGACTTTCCAGCCCTGGTATTCAACGGGCCGGGTGTAAACCGGCGGAGCAATCAGGTTGTCCTGAAAAGAGTCGGACAAGGCCGACGTTTCGTCATTCAACACGCCGGGTAACAGACGTCCGATGGTATCGGTAAGCACTGCCGCCGCCAGTTCGCCTCCGGAAAGCACGTAGTCACCGATGCTAATTTCCAGGGTCACCAGGTGCTCCCGGACCCGTTCGTCAACACCTTTATAATGCCCGCAGAGCAGAATCAGGTTTTGCTTGAGGCTTAAGCGGTTAGCCATCGGTTGATCAAGCAACAAACCATCAGGACTCAGATAAATAATCTCGTCATAGGTGCGTTGGCTTTTCAGGTGGTTAAGAATCCGGTCAATGGGCTCCACCATCATCACCATCCCGGCGCCACCGCCATAGGCATAATCATCTACCTGGTGATGGCGTGTATCCGGACTGAATTCCCGCAAATCGTGCACTTCCACCTCCAGCAAACCCCGTTCGCGGGCACGCTTGAGGATGGAATGGTCAAAAGGTCCTTTGAGCAGTCCGGGAAGAACGGTGATAATGTCTATACGCATGCTTTGGGTTCCGCTCCGGTTGACCTTACAGATCCAGCAATCCCGAGGGAATATCTACAACAAGGAACCGCTCCTGGTCCTGCACTCCGAGAATGTTTTCTTCGGCCAGGGGGATAAGAACCTCCCTCTTTTCGACGTCCACCACAGCAAGCCATTGACCGCTGTTATCCAGAATATCCCGGATTACACCGACCTCGCGGCCATCCTGATCCCGGAGACGGTAACCAATCAGATCAGTTCTCCCGTCTGACTCCTGGTCGTATTCAACCTGGTTCTCATCAACCCAGACGGGCTGGCCACAAAGCGGCTTGGCCTGCTCCGGGCTGTCTACTTCTTCGAGCTGAATCAGAAAATGGCCATCCTCCAGGGCTTTCCAGGAGCGCAAAAACCAGGGGAAGTAGCGATCCCCGCGCAACTGATAAAGCACTTCAGGCCGGATCAACCCGCGAATCCCTTGCTCCGGGGCAAGCCGGATTTCACCGAGCAGGCCAACCGGCTTAATGAAGGCACCGAGCAGGATCTTAGCGTCTTCTGCCACGTTGGAGAGTATTGATGAACAGAGCCGTTGTTTGGCCTGAAACGCAGGCCCGGATTAAGGTCGGGGTTTTAATCTTCTCCGTTCAGCATATCATCTGAAAACAGAATAGACCCGGCGCAGTGACTTTTGACTTCGTAAAACCCGGCCGTTGGGGATCAGGCTTCTGTTGGGGTAGAAGCTTCTCCGGCAGTTCCACCGTCTGTGGCTTCCACAGAGGCCGACGCTTCAACGGCAGTCTCTGTGGCCTCTACTACCGGGCTTTGCTTAGCAGCCTGTGCGGCCTGTTCAGCAGCTTGTGCAGCCAACACGGCAGCTTCTTCAGCAGCCTTGGCTTCAGCGGCAGCTTTTTTGACGGCCTCGTTAGCGGCTTCGCGCTCCTCACGAACCTTTTGAACCTGGGCTTCGCGGGCTTTGGTTACCCCGTCTTTTGCTTTGCGGCCGGCATCCGAGATTTTGCTCTCGTGATCAACCTGCCACTCGCGGAACAGCCTTTCCGCTTCATCCTGGGCGAATGCACCTTTGCTCACCCCGCGAAGGAGGTGTTTTTTGTACATGGCCCCTTTATACTTCATGATAGCCCGAACTGTTTTGGTTGGCTGGGCACCTTTGTTCAGCCACTCAATGGATTTATCAACATCCAGGTCAATCTGGGCGGGAACATGCACCGGATCATAGGTGCCGATACGCTCAATAAAACTGCCATCCCGGGGCGACCGGGCATCGGCGACTACGATGTAGTAGAATGGACGGCGCTTGCGTCCGTGCCGCTGTAATCTGAGTTTGGTTGCCATGCGTTAAAACGCGTTTTAGGAGTTAACCGGGGCTCCAGAATCTGTAAAAGATGGTCGGAGCGTGGAATCGGAGAGCAAAGATAGCCATAGGCCCGGGTTTCAACAAAGCGGGGCGCTAAATAAGCTTTCTGAACTCAGCGCTTTGCCTTGATGGCATTCAACGCGTTCATCCCGCGACCAGCGGTGCTCATCTTATTCATCGTCTTCATCATCTTGCGCATGTCTTCAAACTGCTTGATGAACTGATTGACCGCCTGAATATCGTGTCCGCTGCCTTTGGCAATCCGCTGACGTCGGTTGCTGTTGATCACATCCGGGTTGGCGCGCTCCTCTGGCGTCATGGACTGGATCATAGATTCAATGCGCTTGAAGTGGGATTCGTCAATGTCCAGGTCCTTCAGCTGTTTTCCCACACCCGGGATCATGCTGAGCAGGTCCTTGACATTGCCCATTTTTTTGATCTGGCCAAGCTGACTGAGAAAATCGTCAAAGTCGAACTGGTTCTTGCGCATCTTGCGCTGCAGCTTCTGCGCCTCGACCTCATCGTATTGCTCCTGCGCCTTTTCGACCAGGGAAACAATATCGCCCATGCCCAAAATACGGCGGGCCATCCTGTCCGGATGAAAAACATCCAGGGTTTCGGTTTTCTCCCCCTGGCTGACAAACTTGATCGGTTTATCCACCACCGAGCGGATGGAAAGCGCAGCACCGCCGCGGGTATCGCCGTCCAGTTTGGTGAGAACTACCCCGTCAAAATTCAACCGGTCGTTGAACGCCTTGGCCGTATTGACCGCATCCTGACCGGTCATGGAGTCCACCACAAACAGGGTTTCCTGCGGGCGAATCGCATCCTTGATCGCCGCAATTTCCCGCATCATGGCCTCATCAATAGCCAGACGACCCGCGGTATCCACAATCACCACGTTGTAGCCGTTGGTTTTGGCGTAGGTCAGGGCATTGCGTGCGATTGCCACTGCATCGGTATTGCCGGGTTCCGCATAAACTGTCACCCCGATCTGCCCGCCGAGCACTTGCAACTGGTCAACAGCAGCCGGCCGGTAAACGTCCGCAGCCACCAGCAGCGGCTGCCGACCATTTTTTGTCTTTGCCCAGAAGGCGAATTTGGCGGAAAACGTCGTTTTACCGGAGCCCTGTAAACCCACTAACATAATAATTGCCGGCGGTGCTACGCTTAAATTGAGCTCCGTAGATTCGGCGCCCATTACCTCGATAAGCTGTTCATGTACCAGTTTTATAATCTGCTGATCGGGGGTCAGACTTTTTAGGACTTGCTCGCCTTGGGCCTTTTGGCCCAAAGTTTCGCAGAATTCTTTGGCAACTTTAAAATTAACGTCGGCTTCAAGCAGCGCCATGCGAACTTCTTTCATAGTACTTTCAATATCTTTGGCAGAAAGTACTCCGCGGCCGCGGATTTTCTTGAAAGCCGCTTCTAGTTTTGCGTGTAAGGAATCAAACATGTCGGTATTATAGGGGGATCGGCCCTAAATGCCAAGAGTGGGGCAGCT
>JANNSM010000446.1:0-3832 GCA_031402635.1 Bacteroidota bacterium
GCCACCGGACTTTCCTCGGAGAAACCCATTCCCCCGTAAATCTGCACCGCTTCATCTACTACATAATCCAGCACTTCGGAGCCAAAAACTTTCAGCATAGCACATTCTATGCTGTACTCTTCGGCCGCTTCAAGTTTGGCCAGATAGCGGGGCTTGCCGGTATCCTCAAGTCCCAAAATCATATCATTGATCAGGCCTGAGGTCCGGAATGTTGCCGATTCAGAGGCGTATATCCGGCAGGCCATTTCGGCCATTTTGTAGCGTATAGCCCCAAAACTGGAAATGGGCACACCAAACTGGTAACGTTCATTGGCATAGCGAATCGCCGCGCTGCAGGCAGCCTTGGACCCGCCGGTAACCATAGCACACAATTTGTAACGCCCGATGTTGAGCACATTGAAAGCAATTTTGTGGCCCTGCCCGATTTCGCCGAGCACATTTTCAACCGGCACTTTGGCATTTTCAAAAAACACCTGGCGGGTCGAAGAGCCTTTGATCCCCATTTTGTCTTCTTCTTCACCCAGCGTGATTCCCGGCGTTGTACCATCAACGATAAAACCCGTGAACTTGTCGCCGTCAATTTTGGCAAAGACGATAAACAGGTCGGCAAACCCCGAATTGGTGATCCACATTTTCTGCCCGTTGAGCAGATAATGGGTACCGTCAGCGCTCAGGTCTGCGCGGGTTTTTGCGGCCAGCGCATCAGAGCCCGAGCCGGGCTCGGTCAGGCAGTAGGACGCTTTGAGTTTGCCCGTTGCCATGCCCGGCAGGTATTTCGCTTTTTGTGCTTCCGTACCGAAATACAACACCGGCAGTGTGCCGATACCCGTGTGTGCGGCAACGGCAACCCCGAAAGAATAGCTCTTGCCAATCTCTTCGCTCAACAGGGTTTCCGTGTTGATGTTCACGCCCATTCCCCCGTAAACTTCCGGAAGGGTAGCACCCAGAATACCGAGTTCGCCAGCTTCTTCAAGCAATTCCACAATCAGGTGATAGCCTTTGTTATCGATGGCAGCTACCTGAGGCAAAACCCGCTTGTCAATGAATTCGCGGCAGGAGTCACGGAACATGGCTTGTTCCTCGTTGATATCGGCCGGCGTGAAGGTATCCTCTGACCGGCTGGGCTGAATCAGGAAGGCGCCGCCTTTGAGGATCTGTTTGTTTTGGATGAGCGTTGACATGGGAAATCAGTTAAAACCGTCTTTCAGTTTAAGTTTTCGTAAATTCCGGCTACACCTTGCCCACCGCCCACGCAGGCGGTGACCATGCCGTACCTACCTCCGGTACGCTTGAGGTCATTCAGGAGTTGCACGGTGAGCTTGGTGCCGGAACATCCGAGCGGATGTCCGAGGGCAATTGCACCCCCATTGATGTTAATGACGTCAAGATTGAGGCCGGCTTCGCGGATCACCGCCAGTGACTGGGAAGCAAACGCTTCATTCAGTTCTATTAGTTGGATGTCTTTCAGGGACAGTCCGGCCATTTTCAAGGCTTTGGGAATGGCCGCCACAGGTCCAATACCCATAATCCTCGGCTCAACGCCAACCGTTGTGCAGGTAACCATCCGCGCAATTGGAGTCAGGTTGTGGTCTTTAACCATTTGTCCGGAGCAAACAAGCACAAAAGCTGCACCATCCGAAGTCTGGGAACTGTTGCCAGCCGTAACGGAACCCTGGGCTGCAAAAACCGGGCGCAGTTTGGCCAGTCCGTCGAGGCTGGTATCGGGACGCGGTCCGTCATCGGTATCTACCGTATAGCTCCGCTCTTCACGCTTTCCAGCCTGGTTCACAAATACCTCCCTGACCTGAATTGGGGCAATGCCTGAAGCGAAATGACCGGATTTGATCGCGGCCACGGCCTTTTCATGGGAGCGCAGGGCGAAATGGTCCTGATCCTCGCGCGACACCTTATACTCATTGGCGATCGCTTCGGCCGTCAGCCCCATTGAACTGTAGTAATCCGGGTGCTCAACACTGATGGCGTAGTTCAACGTCGGTTTATAGCCGACCATCGGCACCAGGCTCATGGATTCCACACCGCCGGCGATGATACAATCCGCCATCCCTGCGCGAATCTTGGCCGTAGCCATGGCTATGGTTTCCACACCGGAGGCGCAATACCGGTTTACAGTTACCCCTGCCGTTGTGCGCGGGAGTACCCTGACAGAAATCATCCGACCGATCTGCATTCCCTGTTCTGCTTCAGGAATGGCATTGCCAACGATGACATCTTCAACCAGGCTGCGGTCAAAGGAAGGTACGGAATTCATCAGGTGATTAATGACGTCCACCGCCAGGTCATCGGGACGCACAAACCGGAATCCTCCCTTTTTGGCCTTGGTTACCGCGCTGCGGTAACCGGCTACGATATAAGCTTCTTGCATGGGTTAGGGTTCTTCGTTTAAAAGAAAGGAAATCAATTGCGGAGCGGTTTGCCGGTCTGGAGGATGTGCTGTACACGCTCCAGAGTTTTCTTTTGGCCGAGCAGGGATAGAAAGGCTTCCCGCTCGAGGTCCAGCAGGTACTGCTCCGACACCAGTTGCGGGCTGGTCAGGTCTCCGCCGCAAATCACATAGGCGAGCTTGCCGGCAATGAGTGCGTCGTGCTCCGAAATGTATCCGGAGCGCTTCATGGAGTCAATCGCCACATTGAACGAGCCGAGTGCAGACCGCCCCTGTACTTTGATGTCCGTTCGCCGGCTGGGCTGGATATAACCGGCCTTGTCGAGCGCGAGAACTTCTTCTTTAGCCGAAGCGATCAGGCGGTCCTGATTGACGACTACCCGGTCGCGGTTGCGGCGTAAAATGCCCAGGTTATAAGCCTCGTAACCCGATGTAGCCACTTTTGCCTGGGCAATGTTGAGCAGGTATTCCTGCAAAACATTGAGTTCCACATCGCCTTCGCGGTAAGCATCGGATGCGCGAAGGGCAAACTCTTTGGTTCCGCCGCCTGCGGGGATCAGTCCAGCCCCAACTTCGACCAAACCGATATAGGTTTCTGCAGCAGCCACCACGGTATCAGCGTGCATACTCAGTTCACAACCGCCGCCCAGAGTAAGGCCATGAGGAGCAACTACTACCGGAATGGAACTAAAGCGAACCCGGGCTACGGAATCCTGGAAGATTCGTATGGCCATGTTGAGTTCGTCAAATTCCTGCTCCATGGCCAGCATCAGCATCATCATCAGGTTGGCGCCGGCCGAAAAATTGGGGGCATCATTGCCGATCACCAATCCGCGGAATCTTTCTTCGGCAATGCCGATACTCTTGTTGATGCCTTCCAGGATTTCACTCCCGATGGCGTTCATTTTGGTATGGAACTCCAGGCACAAAACACCATCGCCGATATCGTGCAGGGTAGCGCCTGAATTGGACCATACCGGCGAAAAACTGCGGTAGTTATCCAGGATGATAAAGCTGTCCGCGCCGGGAACAGGCTTGTAGGTTTTTTCCGCTATGGAGTAGCACAGGCCCTTTCCGCCTTCGGCTTTATAGAAACTTTCGTGACCGGCGGCCAGCATATCGGTGACCCAGGCAGCCGGTGGGTAACCGGCGGCGGTCATCAGGTTCACTGTGTCGCGCACACCCAATGCATCCCAGGCTTCAAACGGACCGATTTCCCAGGCGAATCCGGCGCGAAGGGCATCATCAATCTGGTAGAGTTCGCCGGCAATTTCCGGGATTCTGTTGCTCACGTAACGACTGATTCGGTAGCTGGCCTGGCGGTAGAATTCACCGGCTTTGTCTTCAGCGCGATGCAGCACGCGCAAACGCTTGCGGAGGTCATCCACGGGCTTGGCGGCTTTAATGGCATCAAAGCGAGGCTTGGTGGAT
>JANNSM010000447.1:0-12791 GCA_031402635.1 Bacteroidota bacterium
GGCTTTTTTAATTCGTCTTTTACTTCATCCCATAAATAACTTTCTTTCAACGCTGACTCCACAAGACCGGGGATATCGGATTCCGAAAACTTATGGATGTTCAACGCATAAGTCATGTTTTCATAAATACTCTTTGGCAACGGATTCGGTTTCTGAAAAACCATCCCGATCCGCTTCCGGATCTCCGTAACAGACAAGCCTTTTTCATAGATATTTTCTCCGTCCAACCGGATCAACCCTTCAACCCGCGCTGTTGGTACAAGGTCATGCATCCGGTTAAACGTTCTGAGCAGCGTAGATTTTCCGCATCCCGAAGGACCAATCAACGAAGTGACCTGGTTGACCGGAAAATCGAGATTAATGCTCTTCAGAACCTGCTTGTTACCGAAAGAAACATTCAGATCGCGAACGGATAGTTTGCTGGAATTCATGTCAATACCTTGTTCGGTGTTTAAATCGGATATAAAAGGCTACTATATTAAAAACAAACACAAGTAAGATTAATACGGAAGCCGTTGCATAGGCCAGAGGTCTGACTTGTTCAATGGCATTGTGCTGAGTTGACAGCATATACAAATGGTAGGGCAACGCCATAAACTCCTGATTCAGCGAATGGGTTAGCCCGTTGATGTAAAAAGCCACCCCGGTAAACAAAATTGGCGCGGTTTCTCCGGCTGCCCGGGAAAGCGACAGGATGATCCCGGTCAGGATTCCCGGCAGGGCTTTTGGAAGCACAATGTCCCGTATGGTCTCAAACTGGGTGGCACCCAGGGCCAGGGTGGCTTCGCGCATGCTGTTCGGAATCCGCTTCAGGGCTTCTTCTGTGGTGGTGATGATATAGGGGAGCGAAAGCAGACCGAGGGTCAGTCCGGCAGACAAAATGGACGTTCCCAACTGAAAAGCCTGCACGAATAAAGCCAGGCCGAACAGGCCGAAAATAATGGAGGGAATTCCCGCAAGATTCCTGATCGAAGCCCGGATTAAGCTTGTAAGCGCAGAAGGCTTGGCATACTCACTGAGGTAAATGGCACAGGCCACACCAAATGGCACGGCAAACAGGGTAGTGATACAAGTGAGTAAAAATGTGCCGAAAATAGCGGATAGAATTCCGCCTTCCGTCATCCCGTTGGATGGAAGCTGGCTGATAAAACCCCAGGAAAGCGAAGACATCCCCTTGGAAAAAATATCCCAGAGGATCACACCCAGAAACAGGCAAACAATCAGCGTGGAACCCGCCAGCAATACCCAGTTGACGATGTTGGCTACCCGGTTCCTCATGCGTGGAATTTTCTCAACCGGTTGGCAAAATATTCGCCAAGCAGATTGATCACCAGGGTGATTAGAAACAAGACTCCCGCAATGGCGAACAATGCAAAGAAGTGGGTGGTCTGATACGGCACTTCACCCATTTCAATGGCAATCGTGGCGGTAATCGTTCGTACGGAGTCCAAAAATCCACCGGGCATGGCGGAAGCATTTCCTGTGGCCATCAGCACGGTCATGGTTTCGCCCAACGCTCTGCCAAAACCCAGCATGACCGCGGCGATCAATCCGGGAAAAGCAGCCGGTAAGGTTACCCGGAAGAGGGTCTCCCATTTATTGGCCCCCAGTGCATAGGAAGCCTCCTTATGGGTGTTTGGAATGGCATTAATCGCGTCTTCGCTGATGGTGATGATGGTTGGAAGGGCCATGACCGCTAACAAAATGGAGCCATTCAGGGCATTCAGCCCGTTTTGAATTCCAAAAAGGTCGGCAATGGCCGGTCCAACCAGAACAATTCCCAGAAAGCCAATGGCAACAGAAGGAATAGCTGCCAACATCTCGATAATCGGTTTTAATACAGCCTGCACGCTCAACGGTGCGAGCTCAGATAAAAATGCTGCTGTCAGCACACCAAGCGGTACAGCGATAATCATGGAGCCCATAGCAACAAGCCCGGTACTAGCCAAAAGCGGAAGAATTCCAAACTCTCCGTCCGCATTGCCGGGCTTCCAGACAGAACCCGCAAAAAAACCGAGCGGGTCCGATTCAAAAAAGAAGGCAATGCTGTTGTAAAACAACATGACGAAAATTGCACCCAGCAAAGCAATGGTTGCCATCCCGGAGGCGCGGAATATTTGCCTGAACAACCAATCGGTGTGTTCTCTTCTTTTGATACTCATTCTGAATCGTTGACCGGGTAATAACCTGATGCCTGAATAATCTGTTTTCCCTGCTCACTTTTTTCAAATTCAATAACCGGCTTTATTTTTTCATAATCATTCTTCTTAAAATACTGGAACAGCGGTCGTTGAAAATAATAGCGCCCATCCGCAATAATTTTGGCGTCCAACGGGGAGACCGCAGCGGGATTGCCATCGGATTTTATCAGGAGAACTTTTATTCCGGTAGCTGCTCCCTGGGTAACATATCCGGCGCCAACATATCCGATACCGGAATGATCCGCTTTAACAGCCTCAAGGATTTGGGCGTTTCCGCTCATTTGCTTGGCATGGGTACTGAATTCAATTTTCATTTTTTTCTTAATAAATTCATGTGTTCCGGAATTGCTTTGACGGCCATAAATATTGATCGGCAAATCGCTTCCGGTAAGCGATGACCAGTTGGTATAACTTCCGCTCAACAAGTTTTTTAATTCTTCAATGTTTACAGAATCCAGGGGCAAATCCTCTGCAACAATAAAGGCTATGGCATCCTGCGCAAAAACAAAAGAATCTACGGTGATTCCCTTTTTTTTGAACAGTTCAATTTCTGACGATTTAATCCTTCTGGAAGAATTGGCAATATCTGCGTTTCCGTTCAATAGCGAAGCGATCCCCAAACCGGAACCGCCGCCGGAAACGGATATGAAAACAGCGGAATTGATTTTATGAAAAGCTTCGGCAAGTTTTACGGATAAGTTCACTTCCGTATCCGAGCCTTTGATTTTTATCGTGCCGTTATCAACGGCACAGGAAAATTGAAAAGACAGAAGAATAAACAGGGAAATGATGGAGACCGCTTTCACCGGAGGTACTTATTGATATATTCAGATAAATTGTAATGCATATAAAATCCTGCACTAAGCCGGATTTTAAAGGTCATTTTCCACACCTGATTCCCGCTGTTGTTCTGAAAAAAACGCCCCGTCAATAGATAAAACTGATACCCGGCAAATATAGCCATCCCCGCTAATTGATTTATCCGGGTTATTACCAGGTTGGATACCAGACAATACCGCTCCTGGAAACTACCGTTTACACCAATCGGGCATAATACCGCCCTTTGATTTGATACTCACCGTGGAATGAAGACTTACGGAAGCCCCACGGTCAAGGATAGTTCCGTCTTTGACCGTGACGCTTCCGTTTTTCCCTAAACTAAACCGGCTGCCGGCCGCCAGTTCAAGAACACTGCCCGGTTCCAGAATTAGGCGGGAGTCATCGCCCATCACCAGCGCTGACCCCGAATCAACCAACAGCCGCGATCCTGCCCGAAGGGTCACTTCGGTGCGGTCACCGGTTGTCAGTACCGCCTGGTTTTGAAGAAAAAGGATGGTGGTATCACTGAATATCCATTCACCTTTGTACCGGATTGGGGCCAGCGGCTTTTGCGGACTTCGCCCCAAATCCAGCAGCAGTTGTGCGCCTTCTGCGAATTCGATGTTTTCCCGTGCGACAATGCGTCCGCACCAGCGCTGAAAACCCTCCATTGGCCGGTTGTTCCAACTCAACCCGACCCGGATTCGGCCATCTTTCAATTGCTCGCGCAATTCGATGCGGATACCGTTGAGGTAAATGGTGCGGTTGTCGTCTTTGCGGGGTTCAGGAAAAGGCGCCACACCCTTGCTTCCGCGGCTCTCCCAGGTATAAACCGGGACTGGTGCCGGGTTCTGACCCACCGCAAGAACATCCCCCGCCGTAAACGCATCGTGAACAGTTCCCAGCGCAGGATGTGTTTCGAAAACAAATTCTTCCGGACCCATCGTGGAAATGCCCGCGCTCACTGACTTTGGATAAACCGTTTCTTCCCGGAAAATGGAAAGCGGGAATACCTCCAGCGTATCGCCTTTGCTGTTGGTACGTGCGTTGGGTTCGATCGTATTCCAGGCCGGAATCATGGACAAATGCAGCCCGGTGAATGGATTGGCGAGGTCACGCTGAATGCCAACGGACTGGTTTTCGGCATCCACAAGCAGGTCGAAATGACCAAAGGCATTCAACGGAGCCGTGTAAAGTCCGGGACCCTGAAAATTGCTGGTATCGTCTTTGCCGACCTGCACGTAAGCATAAATTCCCGGGGTCATGCGCGGGCTGTGGTCTTCATTTCCCGGACGAATCTGGTGATTTTCGAGCCAGAGGTACTGCCGCTTTGCTTCCGGATTATCCGTTTGCACGTAGGGCAATTCAATGCGCATGGCATCGCCGGCATCAATGAAATCGTCGAGATAGAACTCCATTCCGGGACAATCGGGCTGCTCCCCGTAAACCAGGTCCAGATTCACTTCCCGCCCGGTGGAAACGCAGGTTCCCGAAACAAAAAAATCCCTGGAAGGATGCTTCCAGCCCATGCGGTGGCGGTCCCATGCATTCCAGGTGCCGGAATTGGAACCAAAGCTGCTGAGGTTTGAAAAGCCGCCCATGGCGTGCATAAACGTCGCGTTACCCGCTCCGCGACCACCCGTGTGAAAATTGTTTCCCCCGTAAAGGCTGTGGCTGTATTCGTGTTGCAAAATTCCACCACCGGCGGAATGGCGGGAAACAAAACGCGACCGGTCCATGAATCCCTTCATACCCTTGATCGGCTTATCGGATGCCGAAACATTGACGCTGCCACTGTTGTCAACTTTCGTGATCCGCGAATTGACCCGCCATAAAATCAATAAAAAATCAACATAACCATCCGCTTCTTTGAGCTTGTTCATACCGTAACCGGACGGTGTAGTCCAACGGTCAAAATCAGTTCCATTAAAATGAAAACCGCCGGCCGTCACCAGATCAGTACCAGGCTGACCTTCCAGCCAGGCATTGATATTTTCATCGCCACTTCCTTTCAGTTCAGAGAAAGGAATCTGCGCAATCTTTGGGTAGTAGTCACCGAGCAATACATACCGGCCAAATGATGCCTGGTGAAAAAAACGCGACATCCGGCTTGTCATCTCCCCATTGCGCCCGACAGCCACATCAAAATACTCTCCGGCATTGCGGGGAAGTTGCCCTCGCGGCCATTCGCTGTCGGGTTCTCCGCCAATATTGTCATCCGGGTCATCAAGCACTTCGGCAAAAACCAAAAAAACGCGGATGGTGTCTTTGTTGGGCATCCAGTAACCGTTGCGCGAGGAAACCCCATCCGCGCTCTGGGCTTGCAATTGCCCGGGTGAAATCAGCAGGTGTAAAACAGCCAGAAGTGCTGCAGCGATCAGCGTTTTTGTCTGCCTGCCCAATTCCCGCCAGGATTGCCAGATGATAGACCAGTCTTTTTCGGCCGAATAATCGCGGGCGTAAAGCAGGTTGAGCCGGTTCACCGTTTTTGCCGCCAGACTGTTTCGCGGGAGGGCATCAGCCGGGCTGAGCACGCCCGGGCGCAGCGCGGGCAGGCGGGACAGCGCAGAAGCCGGTTCGCCAGCGTTGGTATCGGGTTCGGTCGGTACCGGTAACGTCCGGTAATAACCCACCCAACTCTTCGCGCCGCTGATGACCTGAAAAATGTTGTTCAGCAGACCCGGCAGACGGCGAACGACGAGTGCCTGAACCGGTAAGGTCAGCAGCAATCCAAGGCTAAGCGCCAGGTCGAAAAGCCGTTTGCTCCGGCGCTGCCTGGGCTCATCAATGGCCAGTTGGATATCTATAGAATAAAGATCGCCGGCCGTGTTTTTGGAGTTGCTCCCAATGATACTGACAGCCCCGCGGGGTACGATCTTGTAGTCCAAATCCGGTCCGAGGCGGGTCATCCAGCCGATGATGGCTGCCGAGTGAAGGTCTCTTCCACAAAAAATAACTTCCTCTATGGAAAAGACTTTTGCGATGTCGGGCAGCTCGGGCAAGCCTCCCAGCAGACGGTCATCCTGATAAGGCTCGTCATCCGGTCTCACAAAACCCGCCAGGTCAACATGCACTTCAAAGCGCTCCAGCAGCGAAAGCACACGCAGAGATTCCGCTTCGCGACCAACGATCACAATGCGCTTTACCCCGCTTTCGCCCACGCGAAAATTTCCGTGCACAACAAGATGCAACAGCAACCGCCAGCCGACGCTGGCCGTTATTGCCCAGGCCGCCCCGCTGATAATCATGCCCCGGCTGAAGCGCAGACCTTCTTCCAGAAATCCATAAATGGCGGCAATCACCAGGGTGCCCAGAAAAAGTCCGCGAACGATGGATGAAGTGCGGGCACTCCGGTCATAACCACCGCTGAGCCAAATAGCTACCAGCCAGATGGCGATATAAAGCGGCACGTTGATGACGAGGTATTCCTGGGGATATTGCACGCCGTCAAGCCACTTGATGTTCTGTTCCCAAAAGTTCTTGAGCACAACCATTCCCCCAAAAATCAACGCGGCATCCAGCAACGGTGCGGCCACCCTCCCGAGGAATCGGCGAATCAGCGCGAACAACGCCCGAAGGCTGATGGCAAAGTCTATCAGCGCGATGTACAAGAGCGCCGAGCTCCCGCTGAAATGTTTGCGGGCAAAAATTTTCATGGCGGAGTAGAACATCCGCACGTAATTGAGACTGCCCTTTTTTGTGCTTTCACCCTTGTAGTGAATAATGGGGCTATGGGGGAAGTAATAATTTTTATACCCCGCCTGAACGATGCGATAAGAGAGGTCTATGTCTTCGCCATACATGAAAAAAGCCTCGTCCAGCCCGCCGATTTTTTCGATGACGGAGCGGCGCAACAACATGAAGGCCCCGGCGAGCACCTCTACTTCATGAGTTTGGTCCGGATTGAGAAAACCGAGGTGATAACGGCCGAAAATCCGGCTGCGGGGGAAAAGGGCTGAAAAGCCAAAAGCCTTCCAGAATGCCACACCCGGCGATGGGAAAGCCCGTTTGGATTCCGGCAGGAAATTTCCCCGGCCATCCAGCATTTTCACGCCGAGTCCGCCCGCCTGCGGATGGGCATCCATGAAAGCCACGGTTTTCTCCAGGGTGTCTTCGGCAACGACGGTATCGGGATTCAACAGCAGGTAGTAATCGCCGCCCGCCAGCGCCATGCCCTGATTGTTGGCCGCAGAAAACCCGACGTTTTCGGTGTTTCGCACCAGAATCACTTCAGGAAACCGCCGGGCAACCATTTCACAGGAGCCGTCAACAGAATGGTTGTCCACGACAATGACTTCGGTCGTCAGCCGCTCTGATGCACGCTGAACGGCTGCGAGCGCCTGCTCGAGAAAGTGCCTGACGTTGTAGTTGACGATGATGACCGAAAGCCGGGGCATAATTGGCGAATTCGGCGCTTACGGATTGAGCGGATTGTGTTGACCGGAGGACCGGTCAGGCTGGCGTTCTTCGACCGTCTGTGCCCCTTCCCCGGCCTGGTGGTAAGGCCTTCTGGTAGCAATGGAACGGGCCAGGGTCAGCTCGTCAACATACTCCAGATCGCCGCCAAACGAAACCCCCCTGGCGATGGTGGAAACCCGAATGCCGTATGGCTCCAGTCGGTTGGAAAGGTAGTAAATCGTGGTATCTCCTTCAATGGTGGGCGATACCGCCATGATGGCTTCCCGGATTTCGCCGGCTTTGGCGCGCTCCAATAAGCTGGCGGTTTCCAATTGTTCCGGACCAATACCATCAATGGGCGAAATGACCCCGCCGAGAACATGATAACGCCCATGGTATTGACCGGTTTGCTCTATGGCCAACAAGTCGCGGATGTTTTCGACCACACAGACCAGCCCTTTGTTCCGGGAAGGATTGGCACATACCGAACACAATTCCTCATCCGAAGCATTGCGGCAGACCCGGCAAAAGCGGATTTCCCGGCGCATGCGGGCTACGGCTTCGCCAAATCGTTCCACCTCGGCCGTTTCGCGGCGGAGCAGGTGCAAAACCAATCGGAGAGCCGTCTTGCGCCCTATGCCCGGCAGGGAAGCAAAAGCGTCCACCGCGTCATCCATCAGCCTTGACGGTAAGTTCATTTTTAGGTCGAAACTTAGATTTCAAGGCATTAACCGATAGCGTCACTTCTGATGGTTGCCCGGGAAACTGTTCGCTCAAAAATACGAAAGCAGGCCGGGCGAAGGCCGCAACAGCCGCAAACTCCGGATAATCAGCTCAATTTATACCCAGTTTTCAGGTAACTCAGCTACCCCTGAACCCGTATCATGAATTGCGTTAATCTATTGTTGAAGGGTGCTGCAGCGTTTATATTAAGTCGAAATCCACTATTTTAGAGCCTTCAGCTCGTAAACTGGGTCTTTTCGTCCAATATTTCCCTTCTGAAACCGTTTACCGGGGTAATAGGGAAATTTTAAACCGGCTGGTTTTGGGTTCTATTCATTACGGGAACAAAAATTCGATCCGTTGAAGAAGTTTATTTTGCCCTTGTTGTTCGCGCTCCTTCCGGTCCTGGTTAAAGCGCAATACGCAGAAATTGGCCTGTTGGGTGGCGGCATGACGTATATCGGGGACCTGGCAGAGGTAGCCTTCCGGATTGAGGAAACACATCCTTCAATTTACGGATTCGTAAAATATAATTTCAATCCCTATTTCGGCATCAAGGGCCAGGGCGGTTACGGACGCATTTCCGGAGCCGATGCCAACAGTTCAAGAAGTTACGCCAACCTCCGCAACCTCTCGTTTTCATCCGATATTTACGAGGGCTCGGTGCTGCTGGAATGGAATATTTTCGGTTTCAACGCCAAACGCCTCAAAGAGCGATTCAGCCCTTACCTTTTTACCGGGGTGAGCGTGTTCAATTTCAACCCGAGGGCTTATTTCCAGGGCCAATGGGTAGAATTGCAACCGCTTGGAACCGAGGGTCAGGGAACCCTGGCGTACCCGGAGCGGGAACCTTATAAACTCACCCAGGTCGGCATACCGCTTGGCGGCGGCATCCGGTATGCCGTAACGGAAAACTGGACATTAGGGCTTGAACTTAAGATGACCAAAACCTTCACCGATTACCTGGACGATGTGAGCACCACCTTCGTGGCCCAGGAAATCCTGATTGCCGAAAGCGGTATCCTGGCCTGGAACCTTTCCAACCGTACCGGCGAATATCTAAACACTGAGCCGTTAAACTGGGATGACACCGTTCAGCGGGGCAACCCGGATAGCAAGGATTGGTTTATCGTTGGTGGTATCACGGTTTCACACAACCTGATCCGCGCGCCCCGCGGCGGCAAGAACGTCATGTGTCCGACGTTCTGATGCCCTGAAATCCGGATGACTCCACTTGTTATCGGAAGCCTGGTTCTGGGCTATTTCTGTCTCCTGCTCCTGGTTGCCCGGTGGACCGGCCGCAAGTCCCGCAACGCCGATTATTTTATCGGGGGACACCGCTCGCCATGGTTTCTGGTCGCCTTCGGGATGATTGGTGCTTCTCTTTCCGGAGTCACGTTTATTTCGCTTCCCGGAGTGATTGGGAACCTCAACAGTCCTAACCAGCAGTTCAGCTACATGCAAATGGTTATGGGGTATCTGGTGGGCTATGCCATCATTGCCCTGATCCTGATGCCCCTTTACTACCGGCTGCGCTTAACGTCAATTTACAGCTACCTGGACCAGCGTTTCGGACCGTCAAGTTACCGGACCGGCGCCTGGTTTTTTCTTCTTTCCCGCACGCTGGGTTCCACGTTCCGCATTTTTCTGGTGACGGCAATTTTCCAGTCGTTTGTGCTGGAGGCCATGGGCGTTCCATACCTGCTGACCATTGGACTGACGCTGGTTTTAATCTGGATTTACAGTTACCAGGGTGGGTTGCGAACCATCATTTACACCGACACCCTGCAGACGGTGCTGATGCTTACCTCGGTAGTGCTTACAACAGCTTTCATCCTCCGGGATCTCGATTTGACCATATTCAGCATTATGCCTGAGATCAGAAAAGCCGGACTGAGCCAATGGTTTTTTTGGGACACGAATTCCAGCGCATTTTTCGGCAAACAATTTCTGGCCGGAGCTGCTATTGCCACCGTCATGACGGGCCTGGACCAGGACATGATGCAGAAAAACAATTCCTGCCCCAATATCCGGGACGCCCAGAAAAACATGCTGGTGGGGAGTATTTTCCTTTTTGTGGTAAACCTCATGTTTGTGGTGTTGGGTGCGCTCCTCTACCTCTACATCGGACACCACGGCATTGCCATGACCGCGAAAACCGATGATTTATTTCCCAATCTGGCCTTCAACCACTTTCCGGCCGTTTACGGAGCCATTTTTGTAATGGGAATTATCGCGGCGGCATTTTCCAGCGTTGATTCCGCCATCACGGCCCTGACCACCTCGTTTTGCGTGGATATCCTGGGGATGGATGTGGACCGCGAAGTGCACAATCCGGCACAGTTGACCACCGAAGAGTTAAAGGAAGAAGAACAACGCGAAACCCGCATTAGAAATACCCGTTACATCATACACGGGGGCATCTCCCTGCTTATCCTGTTTCTTTGCTACGGGTTTTATACCTGGTCAAGCGGGGATGTTCTCGGGAATATTTTCCAGGCTGCCGGTTTTACCTACGGACCGCTGCTCGGACTCTACGCCTTCGGTTTGTTCAGCAAGCGCCAAATCCGCGATCGCTGGACGCCGGTGGTCTGCATCACATCGGTGCTGATTTGCCTGGGCCTGGCAGGCCAGGGCATTGCAGGCCCGTTGATGGGGTTGAACGCGGACGAAATCGGTCTTTGGAAAGAATTTGTCACGCGCGGGTTGGGGGGCTACGAAATTGGATTCGAAATATTGATTTACAATGGATTATTGACCGTGCTCGGGCTCCTGGCCATTTCCCGCAAACCCGAGCCGGCCGTTTAACGCAGCAAGTTTACCAGCATGGACCAAAGCATAGAAGAGCGCTTTCGGAAAAAAGACCTCAGAAAGAATAAAAGCTGGATGGAAATCCGCGCCGAGTCCTCCTGGCGCATGTTCAAGATTATGGCCGAGTTTGTGGATGGCTTTGAGCGCCTGGACAAAATCGGACCCTGTGTTTCTATCTACGGCTCTGCCCGCACAAAGCCGGGCCAACCTTACTACGAACTTACCGTGGATATTGCGCGCCGGCTGGTTGCCGAAGGATTTGGCATCATCACCGGAGGTGGTCCCGGCATTATGGAAGCCGCCAATAAAGGCGCTCAACTCGAAGAGGGAAAATCCGTTGGACTTAACATTGATTTGCCTTTTGAACAGGGCGTAAATGCTTTCGTGGATTCTGACAAGATTTTCAACTTCAATTATTTCTTTGTCCGCAAGGTGATGTTTGTGAAATACGCGCAGGGATTCGTTTTTATGCCCGGCGGTTTTGGCACCATGGATGAGATGTTTGAATCGCTTACTCTGATTCAGACCCACAAGATTGACCGCGTACCCATCGTTATGGTGGGGGTGGATTTCTGGAGCGGACTGCTGGACTGGATTCGGTCCACCATGCTCGGTGTGGAAAACAATATCAATGCGGCAGACCTTGACCTGATTCACCTCACCGATGATCCGGGCAAGGCGGTAGAAGTCATCAGCAAATTTTACGAGCCCGACTCGTCCCGCATCCGGCCGAACTTTTAACTTTTATGCAATTCCGCCTTTTTCTTCTGACACTTCTGGTGTCCGGCCTCATGAATGCCCAGGACTTCAGGCCTCCCCTGAACATTCCCCTCAAATTGACCGGGAATTTCGGAGAGTTGCGCAACAACCACTTTCACGGTGGACTGGACATTGCCACGGACCAGACCACGGGCCTTTCGATTTATGCCTGTGCCGATGGTTACGTTTCCAGAATTGTCGTGGGAGCGTACGGTTATGGAAAAGCCCTGTACATCACACACCCCAATGGGCTGACCACGGTTTACGGTCACCTGGAAGGTTTTGGCGAAGGGATTTCCCACTGGGTCAAAGCGCGGCAATATGAAAAGGAGCAATTCGAACTGGACATTGCACCCAATCCCACGGATCTTCCGGTGGTCCGCGGTCAGGTCGTGGCCCGTTCGGGCAACACCGGCGGGTCAGGAGGTCCTCACCTTCACTTTGAAGTTCGAAGGGGCGATACACCGCTGAACCCACTTTCGTTCGGGTTTGACATTCCCGACCACCGGGTACCCGAAGTCAGCCACCTTTATGTTTATCCGTACTGGGACGGTTTTCCGGAGCAAAAGCCACTGTCTTTTGTGCTTCAGAAAATCGGTGGCAAGTGGCAGCCGGCCGGGGGCGTAGTCCGGGTTCCCGGACAACGGGTCGGACTGGCGATCTATGCCTGGGACCGTCAGGATGCCCGGGAGAACCGCAACGGGATTTACCGGGCCGAACTAGCCTTGGATGGGCAGCCCCATTTCCAATTCAGGCTGGATTCACTGTCGTATGTCAACCGGCGCTACCTCAACGCTCATTTGGACTACCGGATGAACATAGAGACCCAGCGCAAGGTGCACCGGCTGTTTAAACTTCCGGGCAATGCCCTGGGGATCTACCAATTTCTGCCCGGACAGGGCATGGTAGAACTCGGTCCCGGACTTTCGCAGGAGGTTGAAATTGACCTTTACGACTATGCCGGCAACCACTCCGTTATCGCCTTCCGTGTAGAAAGCGATACGCTGGGCAAACCTGCGGCAGAGCCCTTCCACCAGGAAATGTCCTGGAAGACAAAGGGCGCTTTTGAAGCCGACGGAC
>JANNSM010000448.1:0-5464 GCA_031402635.1 Bacteroidota bacterium
CCCCATTTGCCTGCCGCACTGTCTAATTCCGATCCGCAAACTCGGGCGCTTTTTCGCCGGTTTACCGCTGACCAGACGTTCAGTGATCTCCATTGGCGGGAGGTAGCCAATCAACTGAAAGCCAATTCGGACTGGCTGAAAATGATGAATCCCTGGGAGCATATTGCCGGATTACAGGTCCCGTTGTTTTTGCTGCACGGCAAAACTGATGACGTGATTCCCGCCCGCGAATCGGAAGATCTTCATACCCAATTGCGAAACACGGACAAGTACAGCCGGCTTTTGCTCAGTCCGCTGATCAGCCATGCAGACCTGAAGTATTCATGGCGTACGCCTGCCGATGTGGTGCAGTTAACCAGGCTGTTCGGCAGATTCTTTGACCGGGTTTTGGATGTACATGCAGCCTACCAAATCGGTTCGCCGGTTTCCCTGGCGCGCAACATCCCGGAGAATACCAAAAGATATGCCGGGGCCGGCATCATGGCACAACTCAAAAAGTAAGTTAATCTATGCTTCAGAAAATTCATTCCCGCGCCTGGCCTATTCTCCGGTCTGCTCTGTTGGATGAACGGGAACTCCGGCGTATTCCCGCTTCAGGAGCTGTTGTGCTATTGTTGAACAGGTATCCGGAGCGAGTGGAAATGGGCAGGCTGGCCACTTGGTTTCGCGAGCGAAGACCCGATCTTGCTATAGCAGGTTTTGCCGAAAAGCAAACGGATTCTTATGGCGCAGATATTGTTCCATCCAAGGATAATAACATATGGTCGGTAGAAATTCTTGAGGACCCGGAAATCGCTACTAAACACCTTCGAAACGGAGGGGTCCTCGTCATTTTCCCGAGGCAGAAAGAAATACCCTGGCCCGTACCAGTTTGGATTCCCCGCCGCGGACCCTGGAAGAACAAATGGCTTCGCCTGATCTTGCTCAATTCAGCGCCCGTGGTGCCCGTGTACCTCCAGGAAGCCGGTCCCTCGCAGCCCTTCCGGGTCCGGATTGGAAACCCGGTGAGCACCGGTCACCTGTCGGGATTTGACGAGACCAGGCGATTGGAACGTCACCTGAGTGCCCGACTCTTTAGCCTGGGCTGTGTCAGTGGAGAGACGGTTGCTCCCGAACATTCACCGTGGTTGCGGGTGATCCACACCCCGTTTGACCAGCAGACTCTGGCGCGGGAAATCATTGCCCTGAGCCCGGAAAACAAGCTGCTCGAACAGGGTAGCTTTGCCGTTTACGAAGCCGGTGCAGAGCAGATTCCCCATGTGTTGCACGAAATCGGCAGGTTGCGGGAAGTGACCTTTCAGGCCGCCGGTGAAGGCAGTGCACGCATGATTGACCTGGATGAATTTGATGCCCACTACCGACATCTTTTTGCCTGGGACCACGAGCGGCAGCAACTCGCCGGGGCGTACAGGCTTGGACCGGGTGACCGTATTCTGGAATCTTTTGGAAAACACGGATTTTACCTTCACAGTTTATTCCACCTCAAAGATGGCCTGGTACCCATGCTCAGCCAAAGCCTTGAATTGGGTCGGTCTTTTGTGGCCCCGAAGTATCAGCAACAAAGGCTGCCGCTTTTTCTGCTGTGGAAGGGGGTTACCGCGTTTGTTAACCGAAATCCGCAATACCGCTGGCTTATTGGACCGGTGAGCATCAGCAACAACTACTCTGCTATCAGCCGCAGTGTCATGGTTCGGTACATTCAGGCGCATCATTTTGATCCGGAGATGGCAGCCCTTGTGAAGCCTCGAAAGGCGTTTAAACCCGATTTTGGCGGTCTGGACGCCGATGCGTTGCTGGCCGGAATCAATGCTGACCCACGCACCCTGGATGCCCTGATCGCCGATATTGAGCCTGCTCACTTTCGACTGCCTGTGTTATTGAAAAAGTACTTCGCCCAAAATGCCAGAATCATCGGGTTCAACGTGGACCCATCATTCTCCAATGCCCTTGACGGTTTTATGGTTTGCCGAACGGCAGATCTTTCGGCGACTTACCGTTAATGGACATTTATTTCGGTGGAATCACTCGGAACACAGATTAAATCGCCGGATATTGTGTCAAACATCCCATCTCCATGTTGCGTCAATTTCTCACGGCCTGCCTGGCTACGCTTTCTTTTTTAGCGGTAGCCCAGGGAGATTTCAGCGAGCGCTCTGCTCCTGACATTCGCCTTTTCCCGTTTTTTCACGGCATAGCATCCGGTGATCCGCTCACCGACGCCGTTGTGATCTGGACCCGCCTGACAACCGACGATTCCGGGATGCTTCCGGTGAACTGGCGGGTTGCCACCGACTCTGCGCTCCTCAATGTGGTCAAGTCCGGGACCTTTACCACCGGTCCTTCGAGAGATTATACCGTCAAGGTGGATGTGACCGACCTTAGCCCGAATTCCTGGTATTACTTTGAATTTGAATACCAGGGCCGTCGCTCCCTGATCGGGCGTACCCGCACTGCTCCCGTTGGTGGGGTGAGCAACCTTCGGTTTGCGGTAGTATCCTGTTCCAATTATCAGGCGGGCTATTTTAATGCCTATGCCAGCATAGCCAATCGCAACGATATTGATGCAGTAATTCACCTTGGCGATTACATCTACGAATACCAAACCGGTGGGTATGGTTTTGAACCAAGCCTTGGCCGCGTTCATTCCCCGGACAACGAAATCATCACCCTGGCGGATTACCGGCTGCGCCATTCGTGGTACAAATTGGATGACGATTCCCGCTCGGTGCATCAGATGTATCCGTTCATTGCCATTTATGATGACCACGAATTTGCCAATGACGCCTGGACGGGTGGGGCTGAAAACCACAACGGCGGAGAAGGGTTGTGGGCCGATCGTCGCTCCGTTGCTTTTCAGGCCTGGCTGGAATGGATGCCGGTCCGCGAACCGGATCCCCTTACACCGCTCAATGTTTACCGCAATCTTCCTTTTGGCAACCTGGTTGATTTTTTTGTGGTGGATACCCGGATCATTGGACGGGATGAACAGGATCTCGGAGCCGCTTCTGATCCCGGTCACAGCCTTCTGGGCGGCGAGCAATTTGCCTGGCTCAGTGAGCAACTCACGGAGAGTACCGCCCAGTGGAAAGTCCTGGTCAATCAGGTCATGTTTGCTCCCCTGGAGATCTTCGGAATTCCGGTCAATGCAGATGCCTGGGACGGTTATTCGGCAGAACGTCAACGACTGATTGACACCATTAAGCTCAACGGGCTGCAGAATTTTGTGGTTCTGACCGGAGACTTTCACACGGCGTGGTCCAACAATATTCCCGCGCCGGGCGGAAATGCGGGCGTTGAGTTCGTCACCACTTCCGTCACATCGCCGGGTTTGGATATCGGCGGCGAATTTCTGGTGCAGTTGTTTAATCCCCACGTCAAGTATGTCAACCTTTCCGAACACGGTTACCTGCTCATGGATTTTGATGCAACACGGGCTCAGGGCGATCACGTTTTTGTCAATACCCTGTTTTCGCCCGATCCTTCGGCTTCCGTTGCGTCGAGTTGGAAGGTCAATTCCGGGTCCGTCAGCCTGACCAACGCGGGATCCGCATCCAGTCGTCCCGGACCGGGGCCTGCGCGGCCTCCGCTGCTGCCAGTTAATTCCTGTCAGATTCCTCAAAATCCGGTAACTGCCGGGATTACAGCAAACACGGCAACGGTGAGTTGGGATGCCACGCCATCGGCTGTCGGCTATCGTCTTGAAGGCCGTCAGGTGGGCTTGGCCGGGGTCCAGATTGCTCTATTAACCACCAACAGCCGCACTTTCGGCATTTTTAAACCAGGTCGAAATTATGAGTGGCGCGTGGCTGCTTCCTGCGACGGGGTAAACATTTCGCCGTACACGGCCTGGAACGGCTTCACTACTCCGACAACGTTTAGCCGCGAAGAGCAGGCTGATCTGGCCGTACTCGAAAAT
The DNA here is from genome assembly GCA_031402635.1 of Bacteroidota bacterium. GTDB lineage: Bacteria > Bacteroidota > Bacteroidia > Chitinophagales > BACL12 > WGOA01. Next base: position 3,917 of record JANNSM010000448.1, read on the forward strand.
CCTGCTCCTATGCTGATCGGGGTATATCCGGTTCCATTTAACGAGCGGTTTGGCGTTCATTTCGGAGTACAGGGCAACGGACCGGTGTCTCTGCAACTGCTTGACCTGCTCGGAAGAGAAACGCTTCGTACTGATCTGGGCGATTTACTGCCGGGAGCTTATTTCCGTGAGTTCAGCCCGGGACAAATTCCCTCGGGGGCTTACTTACTGCGGCTTTGCGCAGGCAATCTCTGTGCCGAACGCCAGGTAGTGCGGCAATAAATGGAGTTGACGTTGTTCTGACCGGATTGACGGCAAATTCACAGCAATTCCTGAAGTTTCAGAGCCAGTGACATGTCACCTTTAATCTTCAGTTTACCGCTCATCATCGCCATCATGGGGTTGAGCTCACCGCGCCGCAATTTGTCGAGGTGTTCCAGTTTGGTGATGATGGTGCAATCCGCATCGCCGCCATTTTCGTGAACAACGGTTTTTTCGCCGGTGCCGTCAATTGTGACGCTGCCTTCCGGAAAATCAAATTTGATGGTCTTGCCAAATGGCTTGACACGGTCGGCATGGGCGCGCAGGCCTTCTGCAAATTGACTGAATTCCATAGTGTTCGGGCGAAATGCGCCTGCAGCCTGAGCAGAATCCGGTTCACGATTCCCGGTGGCGCAACGCAATGATAAGACCAAGCTTTCAAATCTGCGGTGATACCCTGTTTCGCCCTGTAAAAACGTTTAATTTTAGGGCTTCTTTTTAAAAACAGCTTGGATGGAAAGTCCGGAATGATCCGTGCAAACCTTCCAACGATCTTAAACATCTCATCATGCAGATCACCCAGCACGCCGTTGTTGGTATTGAATACACGCTTACCGATGACCAGGGTGCCGTACTGGATACGTCCCAGGGGCGCGAGCCGCTTTACTTTTTACAAGGAGTGGGACAGATTATCAGCGGTTTGGAAGAGGCGTTGGAGGGCCGTACAATTGGTGAACAATTTAGCGTGGCCATTCCCCCGGAAAAAGGGTACGGACTGCGCAATGATTCGCTGATCCAGCAAGTTCCCCGGGACCGTTTTCCATCGGATGCAGACCTTGCTGAAGGCATGCAATTCCGTGCCTCATCACCGGAAGGTCCCATTGTAGTGACGGTTACCGAAGTCAGCCTTGACTTTGTGATGGTTGACGGCAATCACCCGTTGGCAGGTCAGAATCTGAATTTTGCGGTAGATGTTGTTGCAGTTCGCGAAGCCACGGAGTCGGAGCTTGACCACGGTCATGTTCACGGACCCGGCGATGCGCACCACCATTGAGTGGTTTGCCGAGTGTTAAACTCCGGAATTTCCCGGCGCGTGTTCACGGCTTACCCGTGAGTACAACTTTTCTTCCTGGCGCTCCGCTGAGTTGCAGATAGTAGATTCCGTTCGGGAGGCCTTCAAGCCCGATCCTGGTTTGTTCCCATACCACCCCCGCCCGCACCGGCGATCCATCGGCGCGAAAGAGCGTCCAGCCGCGTCGGCCCCCGGCGGGCGTTTGCAAGATCAGGTACTGTTGCGCAGGATTGGGG
>JANNSM010000449.1:0-6030 GCA_031402635.1 Bacteroidota bacterium
CCGGCGGGTTTGCCGAGGAGTTGCATCATTACCTGACCATCGTCCACCCGGATGCCGGGTCCCTGCGGTCTGCGGTATGTATTTAACTTGCCAACATCGGGAAGAAAGCGATTGGCCGGGTCTTCGGCATAAACGCGCAATTCAAGGGCGTGACCGTGAATTTTTAAATCTTCCTGGCGGAAAGAAATCGGGTGACCTGCCGCAATGCGGATCTGTTCGCGAACGAGGTCTATCCCGGTGATTAATTCGGTTACCGGATGCTCCACCTGTAGTCGGGTGTTCATCTCCAGAAAATAGTACTTATGATCGGCATCCATAAGAAATTCTACCGTCCCCGCGCCGGTGTAGTTCACCGATTTGGCTACAGCGACCGCGCTGGCGCCCATCTGGGCTCGCAATTCCGGAGTGAGAATGGACGAAGGCGCTTCTTCGATGACTTTCTGATGGCGGCGCTGGATGGAGCATTCCCGCTCAAAAAGGTGGACGACGTTTCCATGCGTATCACCCAATACCTGTACTTCGACATGCCGGGGCTTTGTCACGAATTTTTCGACAAAAACCGCCCCGTTGCCGAAGGCCGAAGCCGCTTCACTTGAGGCACGGGCCATCTCCTGTTTCAGATCTTCCGGTCTTTCCACTACCCGCATGCCTTTACCCCCGCCCCCCGCGGACGCCTTGATCAGCACCGGATAGCCGATCTCCGCGGCCAGCCGCAGCGCTTCGTCCGGGTCACTGACTGCCCCCGGAGTTCCGGGAACCATCGGTACCTTGTATTCGGCAACCGCCCGTTTGGAAGCGAGTTTGTCGCCCATAATTTCAATCGCGTGGGGAGTCGGGCCGATGAACTGCAGTCCGGCATCCGTTACTGCCTGCGCAAAGGCCGCGTTTTCACTGAGGAATCCGTAGCCGGGGTGAATGGCTTCGGCACCCAGTCGCAGGGCTTCGGCAATGATTCGATCGCCGCGCAGGTAGCTCTGGCTCGATGCCGCCGGACCCAGGCAGACCGCTTCATCGGCGAAACGGACATGCAGCGCTCCCCGGTCGGCTTCGGAATAGACGGCTACCGTCCGGATACCCATTTCCTTTGCCGTGCGCATTACACGCAGGGCGATCTCCCCGCGATTGGCAACCAGAATCTTTTTGAACATGGAGTTGTTTTTGCGAGCCGAATTTATGAATTCCGGCATGGGATTTATCATTCCTTTGTGCCGGTTTAGAACTTTGTTTGTTTGAAGTTGCCAACGATCATGGATCCAATCCCTTTCACCCGCCAGGTTCTCGCGTTGACCGCGAAAGAAATCCGGTTGGAATGGCGGTTGAAATACGCCATCGGGGGAATTGCGCTTTACCTGCTGGCCGTCATTTTTCTGATCTACCTGACTTTTGAGCAACTGGACGACCGCGTCTGGGTGCTGTTGTTCTGGCTGGCGGTGCTGTTTACCGCAGCCAACGCCGTGGCCAAAAGTTTTGTGTTAGAAGGCGAAGGCAGGAAGCTTTACTACTATACACTTGCTTCGCCAGAAGCTGTTATGCTTTCAAAAATTATCTATAATTTTTGTCTGATGATGGTTCTGGGCTTTGCAGGATTGGGGTTGTTTGCCGCCATGACCGGATTCCCGCCGGAGCGGCCGGGTTTATTTCTGGCTACTCTTGCGCTTGGGGGCGGAGCTTTTTCGCTGGTCTTTACCATGGTGTCCGCCATTGCCGCTGAAGCTTCCAACTCTGGCACGCTCGTCGCAATATTGGGCTTCCCGGTGCTGGTCCCGGTGATCAGGCTGTTGAGCGCGATGTCCATGCTCAGCCTGTTGCCTCCGGAGGTGACCGGACCTGGTCTTCAGCCGGGTCAGGGCCTCTTGCTTCTGGCGGGAATTGATATCATGGTTCTGGCTTTGGCGATGGTCCTTTTTCCTTACCTTTGGCGCGATTAGAATGAACCCGGTATGCCGGTGCCGCCGGGTTCGGAAGGCACCGGACGGAGCCTCCCGGAAGACCATAAGCCCGGGTGCTTTCCGGGTCTTATTGCATTTGTTCTCAACGCGATTCCGGCACTTTTTTCGTAAAATATGCGAATAATAGTGATGTTTCGCTGCAGCGTTCTCAAGCAACAGCCCGCATGACGCTAACCATGGCCAAACTTTCCTGGACGGTAAGCCTCAAAGCGCTCACCGTTGCCCTGTTGGTATATGTCTTTGTTCAGGGACTTTTGGGTCCGGTTCCCGATCTGGTGGTACTGGAAGAAACCATTCGCAATCTCTATTTCCACGTGCCGCTCTGGTTTGCCATGATTTTGATGCTCATGGGTTCTCTGGGAGCCAGCATCATTTACCTCATCACGGGGCAACAGCGTTGGGATGATGTAGCCTCGGCCCTCGCGGCAATTTCGGTGGTTTATGGTCTGTTGGGTTTTGCTACCGGAATGCTCTGGGGCAATTACACCTGGGGCAGCCTCGGTGCTTTTTTATTCTCGGACCCAAAGACCCTGGGGGCCATGATCGGGCTGCTGATCTACCTGGCGTATTTCATCTTGCGGGGCTCGGTTGAAGACGAGCAGAAAGCAGCCCGCCTGTCAGCCGTTTACAGCGTTTTTGCCTACAGCCTGCTGATTTTTTTCATTTTCATTTTTCCCCGCATGAGCGGGGTGGATTCCCTCCATCCGGGCAGTGGCGGCAACCCCGGATTTTCCGCCTACGACCTCGATGACCGCATGCGAGCCGTGTTTTACCCGGCGGTCATGGCTTATACCGGCCTCGGGGTATGGATTGCAAGCCTCCGCTGGCGTATGAAAAAATTGGAACGCCTGGTTTTGGAAGGCGAAGACGAAAGTCAGGCGCTCCAGCCTGCAACGGAACACCTCAGCAGGAAATGACCATGAACCTACGGCGAATTGCCCTTTCCACGTTTTTCACGCTTCTTTCCCTGATTCTCCGGGCTGAACAAGTTGCGCCTGCCGAAGGCCTTCGTTCATCCGGGAAAATTTATGTGGTAGTCGGCGTCATCCTAATCATCCTCGCCGGTCTGGTGATTTACCTGATCACCCTCGACCGAAAAATAAAACGACTGGAGCGCCGGATCAATCCGTGCGACCTCCGGTAGAATCCTCCTTATTACCCAGTCCAAATGACCCTTATATGAGCAAGGCGAAATCAAAATACACCTTTCACCAAAGCGTCGAATACTACTTCGACAAAGCAGGTCCCATCACCAAACATCCCCAGGGATTGCTTGATCAGATCAAGGCACCCAATGCCGTTTACCAGATGCACTTTCCGGTTAAAATCGGAAACGACTATCAGGTGATCGAAGCGTTCCGGGTTCAGCACAGCCAGCACCGTCTGCCCACCAAAGGCGGCATCCGTTACTCCATCCATGTTGACCAGGACGAAGTAACCGCGCTGGCTGCACTCATGACATTCAAGTGCGCTATCGTGGACGTGCCTTTTGGCGGCGCGAAGGGAGGGATAAAAATCAACCCGCACAGCTACACGACTTCGCAGTTACAGCGCATCACGCGTCGCTATACCGCTGAACTGGTCAAAAAGAATTTCATCGGCCCGGCTATCGATGTGCCGGCGCCCGATTACGGAACCGGTGAACGGGAGATGGCCTGGATTCTGGATACCTACCTGACTCTTGGTAAAGGGGATATTGACGGTTATGGTTGCGTAACCGGCAAGCCGGTTAATCAACATGGGATCAACGGCAGAAAAGAAGCCACCGGTCTTGGAGTTTATTACGGAGTCCGGGAGGCGATGAGTAACACCGAAGACATGAAACAACTGGGATTGACCACCGGTGTTGAAGGCAAAACGGTGGTCATCCAGGGATTGGGGAACGTGGGGTATTACACGGCCAAATTCTTTACCGAAGCCGGCGCCATCATCGTGGGTATCGCCGAGCACGAAGGGGCCATCTACAACCCCAAGGGCCTTGATTTTGAGAAGGTGATCAAGTACCGAAAGGAGCATGGACATCTTCATGATTTCCCGGGTGCCAAAAACCTCAAGCCCTCTGAAAAGGCGTTGGAACTTCCCTGCGATATCCTGATTCCGGCGGCCATTGAAAGTGTGATCCACGAAGGGAATGCCAACCAGATCAAGGCTAAAATTGTCGGTGAGGCCGCCAACGGTCCGGTAACTCCTGAAGCCGATGAGATCATGCGCAACCGGGGCATCATGGTTATTCCGGATATGTACCTGAATGCCGGGGGAGTGACGGTTTCTTATTTCGAATGGCTTAAAAACCTTTCCCATATCCGTTTCGGCAGGATGCAGAAACGCTTTGATCAGTCCTCTTCGGAGGCCATGATCAAAATGGTGGAGAAACTCACCAACAAGAAAGTACCGGCCGATGAGGTCGCCAAGCTCTCGCGGGGTGCTGATGAGATTGATCTTGTTCGCTCGGGTCTGGAAGAGACCATGGTCGGCTCTTACCAGCAGATCCGGGAAATCTGGCGCAAAAACAAAAAAGTGGATGATTTGCGCACCGCGGCCTTTGTCAATGCCATCAACAAAGTGGCGATGGACTACTTGGCGCTGGGCATCTTCCCCTGATTTTTTACAGGCTGTGCAATTGCAATAAAACCTGCTCCGGCTCTCCCGGAGACTGTGGCCAAATGGGCCAGGTGTTGAGGAATCCGTGCTGTCCCGATTGAACATTGACCCTCGCAAGGAGCAGTTCGCGGCCGTTGCAAATCACCAGAAAGGGCGCCTTGAGCACGGCATTATAGCTTGCGGCCTGGTCAAAGACCTGCTGGTTGAGGGCAACCTCCGGCGCTTTGCACTCCACAACCATCCAGGGGTTGACTTCCCGGTCATAAACAACGGCATCGGCCCTGCGAGTCATTCCGTTGAGGACCAGTTTCTTTTCAACGGAGATCCGGTTGGCCGGGTAGCCGCAGGTTTCCTGCATATAACGCAGCAGGTGCTGACGCACCCATTCCTCGGGCGTAATGGTCACAAAGCGGCGCCGCAGCGGATCGCGGATCATGCGCTGTCCGCCAGTTTCCCGCAACTCAAAGGTGTACGGAGGAAAGTGGATTTGCACGGGATGAAAATTATTAACTTGGGGCTTGAGGATGAAGACTAAAGCAGAAATCGTAGCCAACTGGCTTCCCCGCTATACGGGACTGGAGTTATCCGAAATGAGCCAGTATGTCTTGCTGGTGAATTTCCAAACTTATGTTGAAAAGTTTGCAGCCTTGCTGGGGGTGCCTGTTTCCGGTCAAAATAAAGCGATGACCAATGCTACTGCCGGGGGCATAACGATTATCAATTTTGGTATGGGCAGCGCCAACGCGGCTACGATCATTGACCTGCTCAGTGCCACGATGCCAAAAGCGGTGCTGTTTCTCGGAAAATGCGGAGGTCTTAAAAATAAGAATAACATAGGCGATCTTATTTTACCGATCGCCGCCATCCGGGGCGAAGGCACGTCAAATGATTACCTGTTGCCGGAAGTGCCTGCGCTGCCGGCCTTTGCTTTGCAGAAAGCCATTTCCACCACCATTCGGGACTTTAACCGCGACTATTGGACGGGCACGGTGTACTCCACCAACCGACGGGTCTGGGAACACGATGCAAAATTCAAACGGTATCTGCGACGCATCCGCGCGATGGCGATTGACATGGAAACTGCAACTATTTTTACGACTGCTTTCGCCAATAAAATTCCTGCCGGCGCATTGCTGCTGGTTTCCGATCAACCGATGATCCCCGAAGGTGTCAAAACCGCGGAGAGCGATCTGCTTGTGACCACCCATTTTGTTGATCAGCACCTGAACATTGGCATTGAATCGCTGCGGCAATTGATCAACAACGGCGATACCGTCAAACACCTACAGTTCTGATGACACTCGAGAAATTGCGCTCCGAACTGGAGAGTGGCCGTTTCAGCCCGATTTATCTTTTGCACGGCGAAGAGCCTTTTTATCTCGATCAGGCAGCAGGGCTTTTTGAGCAATTGGTGTTGTCAGAGGCGGAGAGAAGTTTCAACCAGACGGTACTTTATGGTCGAGACTGCGACGCCCAGACC
>JANNSM010000450.1:0-2954 GCA_031402635.1 Bacteroidota bacterium
CCTGGACCTAACAGGCCAACTCCCACCGTAAAACTTGCACCTGCTGAGAAACACATAAGCAGCGTTTTAATTAACTCTATTTGATCATTCTTCGGGTAATCATCGAGATCATTTCATTGAATAAGAATCATCATAGTAAAAATAATTTTCACCTCTACTCAAATCTACGATTTTTGTGGAACCATATCTAAAGATTCATCATTCCGATAGCTTTGAAAACCAGGCCTGCAACCGCTCCATTCCTTCTTCTATAGAAACCTCAACTTCATACCCAAAATCTTGCTTTGCGGCTGATATATCGTACCAATGTGAAGTGGAAAGTTGTTTGGCCAGAAAAAGTGTAATGGCAGGTTCTGCGGAGATCCTGAGAATTCGGTACGTCGTTTCTAATAACCGGCCTGCAAAACGAGCGATTCCGGGCGACAAGTGTTTGGTAACGGGTGGGATATTAGCAATGGCCAGTAGTTGATTGATCAGTGTAGCAATGGGTATTGGGACGTCCTGCGAAATGAAATAGGTTTTGCCTTCTACCTGGGTAGGATTCAGGAGCAGTCGGGTAAAAGCCTGCAGATGGGCCTTGGCTGCATTGTCAATATAAATGCAATCCACCCGATTGATGGAATTGCCGAGGATACGGAGTTTGCCGGCTTTAGACTTTTCAAATAGACGCGGAAGAAAATGTGGGTCTTCAGGGCCCCAAATGAGGTGAGGTCGTAAGGACACAGTTTTCAGGGATGCATCATTGGCGGCCATGACAAGTTTTTCCGCGATGGCCTTGGTTTGCGGATAATAGGCGTCATATTTTTTCGGATAGGGAAGGCTTTCATTGTGACCTTCCGAGTCTTTGCCGTGATACACCACACTAGGCGAACTGGTGAAAACGAGGTTTCGGATGCCTAATTCACGGCAGGCCTGCAGCACGTTTTCCGTACCGGTGACATTCGCCATGTAAAAATCTTCGTACTTACCCCATACACCGGTTTTTGCCGCAACATGAAAAACCGCTTCACAGCCCATCATTGCTTTTTTCAGTACAGCGTAGTCCGAGAGGTCTCCCTGGAAATGCGTCACCCCCAACTGATCAAACGTAGGATATCCCCCCCGTGAGAATGTCACAACTTCATGCCTATGCGCAAATAGTAGACGTACAATTGCATGTCCCAGGAAACCACCACCACCTGTTACAAACAACTTCATGTCAATTCATTTTTAGCCCAATCCGCAAGTTCTTCACGGATGATCTTCGCGTTATGCCGAAAGTCAACCGGAAAACCAGAATGAAAAAGTAGTGTCTTGATGGCTCCAGTCAGAGGATGTGCGACAGCCCAGGCCAGCAGTTCCGCTTTAAGTTTTGCATGGTCAATCTTATGGCCTTTTTCGGGTTCCACACATAACACCGCATTACCATTGACCCCAACCAATGCCGTTCGGAAGACCTCCGGATGTTTGTTGAAAATATGCTCGCATTGAACGGAATACAGTTCCTGGTCTCCCACTCTCACGCGATGCGCCTTTCGTCCGCAAAACCAAAGATTTCCATCAGCATCAAAATAGCCGAGGTCGCCCATGCGGTGGCGAACCTGGTCACCGTCCCGGATTTTGGCCAGCTTCGTGGACACATCCCTGTTAAAGTAGTTTCGGGTAACGTTAAGGCCTTTTACCACAATCTCCCCGATAACACCAGCTGGCAGTTTCAGGTCTTCTGACCATTGGGGAATCTCTTCGTCACTGATTCGAATGATGGTGATCTCCATGCCTGCAACGGCTTTTCCAATACAAACACCAGATCCGTTTCCGGTTTTCTCTTGCGTTTCCTGAAGGATATGGTGACTCCCCACTTTGGTGACCGGCATTGATTCCGTAGATCCATAAGGTGTAAAGATCTGAACTTCCGGTGTGAGCATAGAAGAAAAGCGTTTCAAAGCTTTAGTGGAAGCCGGCGCCCCGGCAGAGATCACTCTATTGAGACTGGGTAGTTTTACTCCGTTGGCTTCCCCATAGCGTCCTACCTTATCTATGAGCGCCGGGGAACCAAACATATTAGTGATACCAAACTGTTTTATCGGACCAATGATGTTTTGCGGTTTGACGGAAGCTGGTTTTGTAGCGTCCATGTCGGGAATAATACTGCTCATGCCCAATGCCGGATTAAAGAGGGCGAAGGGCGGGAAAGTGGGCATATTAATCTCTCCCGGTGAAAACTCAAACGACTCGCGGATCATCTCCAGCTGTGCGCTGAAGTTGCCGTGTGAATAAACAACCCCCTTGGGTACGCCCGTGGAGCCGCTGGTGAAAATGATGGCCGCCAGATCGTCAGGTCCTGCATCAAGAAAAGGTCCCCGTCCTTCGGACCTGTCGAAGTTCCGGAGGGCATGCATATTTTCGCCTCCCCAAAATAATCGGGGACCGAGAGTGATATTTTTGCGAATCGTTTTGCTACCCCATCCCAGGAACACCCGCGCTACGTGGGCTTTGCTGATTCCAATAAACCCCACTGGCTCTGCTTCAGCAATGCATTTCTTCAGGTTTTTAATTCCTATTCCTGGATCAATGAACACAGGAATGATACCGGTTTGAAGCATCGCGAAGCCGAGGACAAAAAAGTCGAAGCCCGGCGGTACCAGCACCACCACCCGGTCACCCTGCTCAAAGCCAGCAACAAGTAGTCCACGCCCCACGCAGGCGGTTTCAAAAGCGAGTTCTTTGAACGTAATTTTTTGATAACGTGTGATGCCATTTTTGTCCAGACTGTTCTTTTCCGGAATAGCAATGGCCAGTGCGTCTGGCTGTGAATCAGCCTTTTCAATAAGGGCATAAGCAATGTTATAGGGTTTCATGGGATGCTCCAAAAAAGTTAAGCACCAGCTTTCCGATTGCTTCCTGTTGGTCTTCCAAAATATAATGTCCGGAGTCTTCAAATCGGTGAACCTGGGCCTCAGGCAGGTAATGTATCC
>JANNSM010000451.1:0-15016 GCA_031402635.1 Bacteroidota bacterium
GGCTTCCTGGATAACGTCGAGTACCTCGGCGCATTTGACGGAACCAATGACTGGACCCAGACCTGGGCAGAATGGAACCCCAACAGCATTGATTACACCGCCCTGGGAAGTATTAACTACAACCCGACTGTTAGCGGTGTGGTTACCCCTTCTACCGGTTGTGCTAACGGTGCTATCAACATCACCCCGGTAGGTGGCCGCGGTGCTTACAGCTATTCCTGGAGCAACGGCGCCAACACGCAGGACCTCAGCAGTCTGGCTGGCGGCGATTACGATGTAACGGTTAGCAGCAATGGTTGCACGGTGAGCGACAGCTATTCCGTGACCACCGATCTGGCCGCTCCTACGGCTCAGTCACATGTTGTTCAGGTAAACCGCGTTCGCCTGGATTGGGTACCCACCCCCGGTACCATTGCTTGCCAGGTACAAGGCCAGCGCCTGCCGACCGGTCCTTCGCCCAGTGTTAACGTAACGGGCTCACCGATCAACACCACCAACGTGCCCTTCTCGCTTGCCGGTGCAGGAACCACCTATACCTGGCGCGTGCGTTGTGCCTGCAGCATCACGCCGCAGGTGTTGACGCCATTCACCGCTTACGGTGACACGTTCTCTATCCCGGCTGCCCGCGAAGGCCAGATCGTGGCTATCGAAACCACGGTATTCCCCAACCCGGCCAGCGATATGGCCATCGTGAACTTCAATGCTGACCAGGCCGGCATGGCCATGTTCAATATTGTTGACATGACGGGTAGACTGGTCATCAGCAAGCAAGCTGATGTGATTGCCGGTGCCAACAGCGTTGACTTCAATGTGTCTGACCTCACGGCCGGTGTTTACATGGTTGAAATTCAGCAGGGCGAAACGGCAGAGACCATTTCCCTGATTGTTGAGTAATCTTCAAATCCTGCGATAAGCAGGATCTGGTTTCACTTTTCACCAGCGCCCGGTCCTAAGACCGGGCGCTGCTTTTTTATCTTACTTAACGGCTGCGAATCAACCTCTTACCAACCCGATACGACAGGCTCTATTCTGATGCTTAACATTCGCTTAACATTCCGGTAACTTGATAATACATCAATTTTCATGTTGTATTAATCTGATATTCTGATTCAGGTGACCTCTGCTTCCGTGCTTTGCAACGCGTTTGGAATACCCCATCGCCTGATCAGCGTAAAATGTTTGTGATGAAAGGAAAAATCTGGACCACCGGAACAATCATGCTGTTTATTGGCATGCTGTTCCACGTTGACGGATTCGCCCAGACCGGAACCATTGCCGGTGTGTTAATTGACGAATCCAATGCCGAGCCCCTCATCGGAGCTACCATTTTTCTGGAAACCAATCAAAGTATTGGAACGGCCACCGACCTGGACGGCCGCTACCGGATCACCGGAGTTCCGGAAGGAACGCACAACCTGGTATTGCGGTACGTATCCTACCAGACCAAAAACATTTCTGATGTTGTGGTCCGGGCAGGAGAGGTAACCAACCTGGATGCGACCATGACTTCTTCTTCCGAGTTATTGGGCGAAGTGGTCATCCGGGCAAACTACAAGACCGAATCGGTGGCGGCTGTTTATACGATGCAGAAAAATGCTATCGCCGTTCAGGATGGAATCAGCCGGGATCTGATTTCCCGCAGTCCGGACAACAACACCGGAGAAGTGCTCAAACGACTTCCGGGCACCACTATTCAGGACAACAAGTTCGCCATCGTTCGCGGACTTTCGGATCGTTACAACAACGCCATGGTAAACGGGCTGTTGTTGCCTTCCACGGAGCCGGACCGGAAAGCATTTGCTTTTGACCTCTATCCGAGCACCTTGCTGGATTACCTGATCATCACCAAAACCGCCTCCCCGGATCTTCCAGGCGAATTTGCCGGCGGGCTTATTCAACTGGCTACCCGCGACATTCCCGACGAAAATTTTCTGGAGTTAACGGTCGGAACGGGGATTGACACCCGAACAACGTTCAAAGACTATACAACTTATCCGGGTGGAAAAACCGACTGGCTTGGATTAGACGATGGCGCCAGAGCCTTGCCGGATATTTTGCCCTCGAGCCCGAATGCAGTGCGCGAATCTTCGGTTGATTCCCTGGCACTGTTTGCCAGAGCCTTTCCCCGGAATTGGGAATTGCAAAACAAGACCGCGTTGCCAAACCGCAACCTGCAACTCACCACCGGTCTTGCTACTGATATCGGCGAGGATAGCCGGTTCGGAGCCATTTTTGGGTTGACCTACAGCAATAATAACACCAACAAATTTGCCGAAGAACTGAATTACCTCAGCGCTTTGGGCGATAGCGCTTTCCGCTACGAAGACGATTATTTTACCGACAACAGCCAGACCGGTCTGATGCTGAACTTCGGAGTCAAACTCAAAAGCAAACACAAACTCAACCTTCGCACCGATTATTCAATCAACAGCACCGACCGGGTTATTTACCGCGAGGGCGAAGATTTCGTAAACACCATTATTGAAAACAGAACGTACTACGAATTCATCAGCCGCCGTATTGCCAACATCGCGCTGAGTGGCGATCATTCGTTTGGCAGCCGGAATATCCGCCTGGATTGGGTAGTCGGGACCAACAACACCCGCCGGGAGCAGCCCGATAGCCGTTTCGGCCGTTACCAGTACAGTGAAACAGACAGCCTGTACCGTCTTGCCGTCACGTCGGCTCCGAGTTTTTCCAGCCTGGGGCATTTTACCAGCGACTTGTCAGAAGACACCCGTTCAGCGGCAGTAAACCTGGGGATACCTTTCCAGATGGGCAACCAGAGCCAGACGTTTAAAGTTGGCGGGTATTTGCAGATGAAAGACAGGATTTTCGATGCACGGATTTTCGGTTACCGCTCTTCGACGCTTTTCTTCAGCGATCCGGAGTACACCAGTATTGTAACCGCCCCGCTGGGAGAGGTTTTTGTTGACGAAAACTTAACCCCTAACCGCCTCTATATTGACGAGATCACCAATGCCTCCGACAGTTATACCGGTAACTCGGAATTGCTTGCCGGCTATGCCATGTTTGACAATCAAATTGGCGACAAAGTCCGGATCGTCTGGGGAGCTCGTTTGGAGCAATTCACGCAGAACATCGAAACTGCGGATGTTACAGCAAGCAATGAAGAAGCCCCCAGGATTAACAACGACACCACATACCTTGACATTTTGCCGTCCATCAACGTCACGTATTCGGTCAGCGATAAATTCAACATCCGCCTTTCTGGATCGCAGACGCTGGCCAGACCGGAGTTCCGTGAGCGCGCGTTGTTCAACTATTACAACTTCCAAAACTTCACCAACGTAGGCGGTAACCTTGACCTGGTTCCCACCACGATTTACAACGGCGACATTCGTTTTGAATACTATCCGAGCGGCGGCCAGATTGTTTCCATTACCGGTTTCTACAAGTATTTCCAGGATCCGATTTCTTACCTGCGCATTCCGGGCGAAGGCGGCGGCGGTATCGGCACCCAGGAATCACCCATCAACGAGAAGAAAGCGCGGAACATTGGTGTAGAAGCCGAAGTGCGCAAAAACTTTGACTTTGCCGGCCTCGAAGAGCTGGTGTTCAGCACCAACCTGGCTTACATCAATTCGGTATCAGAGCTGGATACGGGCTTGCTGGCACTGCAGGCCGGCGGTATCGAGCGGGGATTGTTTTATCAGTCACCCTGGATTGTCAACCTCGGCTTGAGCTGGCTTGACGCCGAAGGTCGTTTTGATGCCACCGTGTTGTTCAACAGTTATGGCAGCCGACGTATCCGTTTGGGTAACGCCAACTATCCCGACATTTTTGAAGCTCCCCAGAACCGCCTTGATGCGCAGTTCGGTGTGCGTCTTGTCGAAGGGCTGAAGTTGAAAATCACCGGCGAAAACCTGCTTCGCGCACCGATTATCCAGTACTGGGACATCGGAAGCGGAACTGCCGCCAACCCGGATAACAACGGACGCTATGACGAAGACCTTGATCCGCTGATCAGCCGGATTGATCCGGGTGCAGGTATTTCCGTCAGCATCTCCTGGCGAATCCACTGATTTGATCAGGTTTCATATTCCACATTCCGATAACTCTTATTCCATCAGCGTCATGAATTACCGTTTTTTTCTCCTGACTGCCCTGCTTGCATTAGCCGGCGGTCTGCGCGCACAAAGCCCCGTAGTGGAAGTTACTGCGGATATCACCACGTTTGCTTCCTGGACCAGGGACAACGTGTATCTCATCAAGGGAACTATCTACGTCAAGGGCATTCTCATCATTGAAACCGGAACCGTAATCAAAGGCGACAAAGCCACGAAGGGCACGCTGGTCATTACGCGGACGGGCCAGATCAACGCCAACGGTGTGCTGGACAAGGACCCGGCTACCGTGTTCACGAGTTCTGAACCCGAAGGCAGCCGGGCCCCCGGAGACTGGGGCGGGATTGTTATTCTGGGAGAAGCACCGATCAACGCAGCAGGCGGAACGGCAGTTGTAGCTGCGATTAACAACGGTGCCAATGATGGTCAGTTTGGCGGTAGTAGCCCCGGTGATATTTCCGGCTCCATGCAGAAAGTGCGCATTGAATACGCCGGCGCTACCCTGACCGGCGGCGCGCGGGTGGGTGGTCTGACGCTGGCCGGTGTTGGCAGCGGCACAACCTTGAAAAACATTCAGGTCACCAACTGTGCCGGTGACGGTTTTGACTTCCGGGGTGGAACAGTAAACCTGAACCAGATCATTTCGCACCGCAACGCCGATGATGATTTTGATATGACCCTCGGCTACAGTGGCCGCATTCAGTTTGCTGCCGGTCTTCGCGACAACAGCAATGTGAACGGGGAGAGCGGGGCCAACGGATTGGAAGCTGACAACGATGCTGCGGGCTCGGGGGCAACACCATATACCGCCGCCACCATCAGCAACCTGTTGCTGGCTGGACCAAAGGTTACCTTATCCACTCCGGTAGATGCCGATTTTCAAAACGGTATCCGCATCGGTGGAAATGCCCGTGTCGGCATCTATAACAGCATCGTCATGGGCTACCCGACCGGGCTGAACATTGACGGAAGCGCCACACAGGCCGCTGCCGATGCTTCTGCATTCGATATCCGAAATCTTTACCTGGCCGGTTCTACCACCGATCTTGTTGCTTCCGGCGGTTGGAACATCAATTCCTTTTTTACCGCACCCGGACGATTGAACAGGGCTTTTACGGTGAACGATTCCATCAACCTGGCCAACCCGTTCAATCTGGATTTCCCCGATTTTAAACCCTTGAGCGGGTCACCGGTGCTCGGGACCGCAAGTTTTGTAGCTCCGGTTCTGGCTGCTTTCACGGGCGTAACGTATATCGGACCGTTTAGCTCCTCGTTAGACTGGTCCCTTTGTTGGACCAACTGGGATCCGGCAGACACCGATTACGACGTAGGCAGTGAATTGCTCGGAGCGCCTATTGATCTGGGTTTCACCTATATCGGACGTCCGGAAGATGATTCCCTCACCGTTGATTTTACCAACAATACTACGGGAGCGGTAAAGTACTTCTGGCAATTTGGAGACATCACCAGCGATATGGATACTTCTTCGTTGGAAAACCCGACCTGGACCTATCCGGAAGCGGGAACCTATGAAGTCAGGATGCGAGCCACGGGGATTTGTGATAACCAGGATTCGCTATCGGTTAACACATTCATCGGCCTGGGCATTGAAGACTGGCTGAGTGGAGCTGAGCTGACGCTGTTTCCCAATCCGGCCAGCGAATCCGTATGGCTTGATATGGAACTCCCGCGTGCTGAAGAATTTAGGCTGATGATTTACGACCTCAGCGGCCGGGTACTCCGTGATTTCGGCTCCATGACCATCGCCGCCGGAAACCACCGCTATCTGGTTACCCTGGATGGGATTGAACCTGGCCTTTACTTGCTGGTGATTGCCGGGCAGGGGGGCTACCATACCGAAAAACTCCGTATAATCCGCTGATTGACAAGGCGGATTGAGCAACTTACGCTGATCGGGGGGGTCGTGGTCTTTGTACTGCGGCCCCCATTTTATTTAACACGTAATATTCCCTTAACCTAAAAATACCGGAACCTTAACCTCTCCAATACGATTCTTAGCGGCTGTTTGCCCTAATATTGTGTCGTAGCCGGAAAGGTTTCAAACGATTCTCAGAGGGAACAATAGTAACCTTTCTTTTGGTATAGTCCTTATCTCAACAGCATATTCCGCATCCCTTTTTTCTTTTGTTTTGGATCGAACGCCCCCAGTGCCCGGCCTTTCAAGGCCGGGCTACTTTTTTTACCCTGACCGCAAGTGGCTTAATGTTGTTGGCTTTGCAGTGAAGCCCCGATTTGATTTTTGCTCTTCCAGTGCCTCAAAAAAAGAGGAACAGGATAGACCTGTTCCTCTTTTACATGCCTGAAAATTAATTCCGTTATCCGTTACTTGACGTTTGAGCGAAGTTCTTCATCAAAATCCACTACAACTTCATCCCAGGTCTTCCACAGCGTTTGCCAGCTTCCTTCTCCGTAGAGTTTTTCATAAGCTTTTTTTACGCCCCAGTCCGTTCCCCAGTCAGCAAGACTGGTATAGGATGCAATGAAGGCGGCATCTGCCGTGCCCGGAGTGTGGATGAGGTTACTGTAAACCAGGAAACCTCTGTTGCCCATGGACTCGTAAGTCTTTTTAAACTTATCGGCAATTTCATTGAAGCGGCCCATCTCCCCTCGTTTAACATCTATGGCCCAGAGATTATAGTTTCCGGATTTTAACAGGATGTCACGACCAAAGGATTGTTCGGCTTCATACTGCCAAAGATTGGTAGTGCCGTATTCTTCCACCAGCGGATCTACTGTATTATTCCAATCATCCCCGTGGGCACCCTCATCCGGTCTCGAATCAAAGGAAGCAAAGGTGGTAGGACCCATGATCCAGACATACCAGCCGGCCTTTTCGCCATATTCAACATATCGGAGCCCTGCGGTGTAAGGACCTTCGGGATGGTACTTGAGGTTATGTGCTTTTACAGCCGCTTTAAACTCATCGTCCATGCCGCGTTTAGGCAAAATGTACATCGTCTCGCTGATCTGCGGCGGCGGTGCAGTTTGAGCACCTGCCGGTACTGAACTCATGGCCAGTAGCGAGCCGGCAATGAGAGAAAGCAAGAAACTTTTTTTCATTTGGTTGTTGATTTAGGAAAGGTGAAGTCCTAATGTAAACAACGATTTGGGTTTTGGAAGAATAGGGGAAAAATCTAAAAGGAGGATTTGGCCTTTGGTGGGCACAGAGAGGGCCTTCGGCCATTTATATATCAGGCTAACAACTTCGCCGGTTTCTTATATTTGGATTGATAGGCGCGGGGAAAGCTTGTACATAGGCGATGTTACAGGCAATACTATGGCGACAGTCCATAACTCTTATGACTGACAAAACACGGACATGAAAAGGTGGGAAAAAAAAGCGATAGTTCAAAAGATAGTCTCCCATTTACCGTTAAGTCATAAAATCAATTACATCTTCCAGAAATATGTAACCAAGGGGGTAAATCTTTCGGACGAGTATTTCTTTGACCGTCTTGAACACGCAAGAGATCACATTAAAAGTTTTCAGAGATATACCGACAAATCAATTCCTGCAATTTGTTTAGAGATTGGAACAGGATGGTATCCGATTGTGCCTATCAGTTTATTTTTAGTTGGTGCTGACAAAATTTATTCGGTTGACATTTCATTCCTAACATCAAAAAAAAGATTAAAGACTACTTTGCAAAAATTTGTTGATTACAACAGAGAAGGTCAACTCAAAAAATACATTGAAATTCTTCCAGACAGGTTCAATATAGTTTCAAATCTTCTTGCAAACTATGATAAATTATCTTTGAACGAGGTGCTACAAAAATTAAATATCACTTACCTCATAGAAGACGCAAGGAAACTTTCATTGCCCGAAAACTCAATTGATTTAGTAAACTCAAACAACACATTTGAACACATCTATCCGGATATTCTAGTTCCAATCCTCACAGAGTTAAGACGAGTTGTAAAAAAACAACACGGTGTAATGTCTCATTTCATTGATATGTCTGACCACTTCTCACACTTTGACAAGTCAATCAACATTTACAACTTTCTTCAGTTTTCAGACAAGCAATGGACTTGGATTGATAACTCCATTCAACCGCAAAGCAGAATCAGAATTTACGATTACAAACAGATTTACGCTGACTTAAGAATTCCAATTTCAGACGAATCATTCAGAGATGGAAACCTGAACGAATTAAACTCAATTCCACTTGCAGATAAATTTGCAAACAGACCGCTTGATGAAATTGCCAAGAGTCATTGCCATTTTATTTCTGACATGAAAACGACTGCATGAAATAAAAGTAAAAGCATATATTGCTTGCAAGTGTAACCCTTTATAAAATACCATGAAATGTTGCAAGGCTTTACACCAAATTACTATACCCAACAAGCCAGGATAACGGAAGGCTCGAAAACCTTGGGAGGAGTTTTTCTGCCTTCCACCAACCAACGTTCAACTTTAAATTGCAATCTTTAACCCAACCTGAAATTTAGGAGGGTTACACAAACGTGGCGGACGAAATAATAATTAACAAACAGACAAGCAATTAAATATGATTGAAGCAATAATTCCTCTGCTATCCCTTATTGCCCTGGAAGTAATTCTTGGTATAGATAATATTATATTTATCTCTATTCTGTCAGATAAATTGCCCGAGGAACAAAGAAATAGTCTTCGTTTTTGGGGAATAGGGTTGGCTATGGTAATGAGGCTTATCCTTTTGGCTTTTATTGCGTGGATTTTAAAACTAGACCAAACTCTTTTTACGCTTTTTGAAACTGAATTTTCAGGCAAAGGTTTAATATTGATTTTAGGTGGACTCTTCTTAATCTATAAAAGTACCAAAGAAATATACCATAAAACAGAAATTGCTAGCGAACCAAATGTCAGTGTTAAAAAGAATAGCACATTTAAAAAATTGCTTACAGAAGTAGTCATCTTGGATTTGGTTTTCTCTATTGACTCTATTATTACTGCAGTGGGAATGGTTCAAGAATTATGGGTGATGTATACCGCTGTGATTGTCACACTTATAATTATGCTTTTGGCATCTAAAACGATAAGCGAGTTTATTAGAAAACATCCATCATTTAAAATTTTGGCTTTGTGTTTTTTTATGATGATTGGAGTTTCCCTTCTGGCAGAAGGCTTTCACTTTGAAATTCCGAAGGGGTATATTTATTTTTCAATGGCATTCGCTTTTCTTGTTGACGTAATACAAATGAAAGCGATAAAGAAGGATGTATAGGTACATCATAACAATTCTATTATTTTTTGCTAAAAGTGGAAAAGGGCAAAATCTCGACTTAGGCACTTGGAATATTTTAAATTTGAAATATACCATTGAGGATAACTGGAGTGTTTTTGGCGAGGCACAATTACGTTCATTGAAATTTTATAGCAACTTTCATTATTACGAATATAAAGGTGGCATTAACTATAAAGTTCATAAAAGCGTTACGCTGACTTTGAGTGCAGGTAGTTACCAAACCTATAAAGAAGGTGGAGATTTTGTTTTACCTAAAAACAATGATGAATTTAGAATTTGGCCTCAGATTGTTCTTATTCAATCAATAGGAAAAATTAAAATAGAACAACGATATCGTTCAGAATTGAGATTTACAAGCAATGGCTACCGTAACCGTTTTCGCTACAGACTTGGTGTTTCTTACCCTTTTGGAAAGGTTAAAAATGATTACAAACCCTTTCAAGTTAGCGAAAGTAATGAAATATTTTTTACTGACAAGGAACCTTATTTTGAACGAAACAGAATGTTACTTGCATTTAATTATAAACCATCAAAAGCTACAGCTTTTCAAATTGGCTAATTACATCAATTCGACTACAAGATAAATGATGAAACAGGTCGTGACTTTTTTCAAATAGGTTACTTTATAGAATTGTTACGAAAGACAGCTCCAAACACATTTATAGATACCGACATCAAAGACAATTAAATAAGAGTATAAAAAATAAGTACATAATATACTTTGTTTGACAACACCACCACCATCTAGTAAGTGTAACCCTCCTAAAATTCAGACTGCTATAAAGATTGCAATTTAAAGTTGAAAGCTGGTTGGCGGAGGGCAGGAAAACCCCTTCTAAGGTTTTCATGCCTTCCGCTACCCTGGCTTGTTCAGTATAGTAAATTGGTGGGAAATCTTGCAACCCTTCATGGGGGCGATGATGGTTGTAATCATCCATCCAGATTTCAATTTGATCTCGTACCTGGTAAATGTCTTCAAACAAATAAACGTCGAGTACTCCTTCTCGGAAAGTGCGATTAAAACGTTCAATGAATTCGTTCTGTATGGGCTTTCCAGGCTGAATGTATGGAATGGTGATGTCGTAAGCCTCGCGTACCCCTCATTTGCGTCCACAGAAACCGCAATCATTATGTGCAACTGGGACAGGCCAACGGCTAGCCTCATGGAAATCAAGGATTTACTTAGGAGCTTAACTTTGGGGAGAAGAATCGGGGATATTTCAGTAAGTTTGGATAAGAGGTAGAAACTATGAGCGCGATAATTATTAAAGCAGACAATGAGAGTAACAAAATACTGAAGGAATTGGCCAAAAGATTGGGAGCCGATGTGGTGAATATTAATGATGACCAGTATGAAGATATTTTATTAGGATCCGTTATAGAATCCGAGAAGACAGGCAAGGATGTTTCTAGAGACGAGATTTTCAAAAAGCTGAAAATTAAATGATAGTCAGATTTGAAAAATCATTTGGCAAGGCGCTCGACAAAGTAAATGACAAGGCAATTCTAAAGAGGATCGAGAATTCGATACTGAAAGCCGAGTTGGCTCAGAGCATTGAAGAGCTAGCAAGTATAAAGAAGCTGACGGGATATGCTACTTACTACTGGATAAAAGTTGGGGACTATCGAATAGGGATAGAGAAAGTTAGCTCCAGCGAAATCAGATTTGTAACAGTTTTGCATAGAAAAGACATTTACAAACGGTTTCCTTAAAGTATATAATAATTCGCCAGATGCACATAACAACCGGTTTCTGAAAACGCAAATACCTTCCTGTGTTAGGCCTTCGCAGTACAGTAACCCTCCCTAAAATTCAGACTGATTAAGAGTTGACTACGGAGGTTATGGTCGGGGTGAGAGGATTGCCCTCGGCCGGCTTGCAGCCGTCCTTCGGGCATCCTTGAGATGGGGGGAAGCAACACAGAACAAGACCACTTCGTGGTTTTGTTCTTTCGCCTGTTCAGGGCTTTCAAGCCTGCGGCTTGACGCCCTTTCCAGTCAAAAGAAAAACCGCCCCTTTCAGGGCGGTCTTGTTCTGTGTTGGTCGGGGTGAGAGGATTCGAACCTCCGGCCTCGCGCCCCCCAGACGCGCGCTCTAACCGGTCTGAGCTACACCCCGAATGGATAGCCAAATCTTTGAGGGCCCCTAAAATACGATTAATTCATTGGCTGGCCTAAGCTGACTGATAATGTGCTATCAAAGGGAATCTCCGGAATTGCCGCCCGCACACCCCTGGGCAAAGTTTACTTCCTGAAAATCCAGCGGGCACCGACTCCGGTCCAGGATACCAGGATGCCGAGGATGATGAAGCCGATACCTACGGGAATGTTTTGTTCGGCCTTCCACACCAGCATGACTACTCCCGGGGCGGCCAGCACAACACCCAGAAGGGTCAGCAGGTTGGCGCTGCCTTTTGAAATGCGGTAATCCTCTTCCTCTTTTCGGTTGTGGGCAACTTTGGATGTAGGTTTGCGAAACTCTTCCGACACAGGCTGAATTTTCGGCAAAGGTAAGTACGGGGCATGAAGGCGGGCAATGAACCTGCTCAGTTAACATGACAAACATCCGCAACCGCTGCCGACACTGAAATTGGCCATAAAAGCCTGAACGGAGTCCGCTTTACAACACGATGAGTTTTTTATATCCCGGCTTCCTCTGGGCGTTGAGCGCGCTGGCCATTCCGGTCATCATTCACCTTTTTTACTTTCGGCGCTACCAGCGGGTTTTTTTTACCAATGTTCGCTTTTTGCGCGAAATCAAGGAGGAAACGGCCACCCGTAACCGGCTGAAGCACCGGCTGATCCTGTTGGCGCGCTTGCTGGCGCTCACTGCCCTGGTCTTCGCGTTTGCCCAACCTTTCCTGCCTGACGAGAATGCGGCCAGGCAGCGCGCCAGCCAACAGGTGAGCATATTCGTTGACAATTCGTTCAGCATGGATGCGCTGGGCGAAGATCGTTCCCTATTTGAGCAGGCCCGGGACCGCGCCCGGCTGATTGCCGGAGCTTACGGACCCGATGACCGTTTTCAGTTGCTCAGTGGCGATCTGCAGGGTGGCCAGCAGCGGTTGCTTGACAAGGACGCATTTCTGGCTGCCTTGGACGAACTGACTCTTTCGCCCAAATCACCTTCATTTCAGCAGGTCCACGACCGTCAGCGGGATGCCCTTTCACGGGCCGAACCGGGATCAGGCGTCGCTTATCTGCTATCTGATTTTCAGCGATCTGCGGCTTCCTTTGCCCCGGACACCGCGCTCAAGGTCAATCTGGTGCCATTACAGGGCACAGAACAACGCAATCTCACCCTGGATTCGGTATGGTTTGAAGAACCTGTCCAGGTCATGGGACAACAGGCTTCGCTGCACGTCCGCATTCACAATTACGGCATTAAAGACGCCGAAAAGATCGGGATCCGGCTTCTTTTTAATCAAATCGGCAACCAGGCAGGCAATCAAACTGGCAACCAAGTGGGCAACCAAATCGGCAACCAGGCAGGCAATCAAATCGGCAACCAGGCAGGCAATCAAAGCACCAACCAGCCCGGCAACCAGCCCGGCAACCAAAGCGGGGAGCAAGTCCCGGGCCAGGGCCGATTGCAGGGCGAAAACCAGGAAATCAAAGCTATAGGCGAAGTGGATGTGCCTGCCGGTCAGGCTGTTCTGGATACCCTTTCGTTTACCGTTCCCGATCAGGGCTGGCAGCTCGGAGAAGTTCAGATCACCGACTACCCGGTTACTTTTGACGACACCTGGTTTTTCAGTTTCAAGGTCGCTGCGGAAGTGCCGGTTCTGGTCATTGGCGGGGCGGAAGGCAACACCTTCCTCAACACCCTTTTTGGGGCCAACCCGCTTTTCCGCCTTGAAAACCGGCCCGCCGAAAATGTGGATTATTCAGCGTTGGGACAGAACCGCCTGATTGTGCTTGACGGGTTGCCGCGGCTTTCATCCGGGTTGGTGGCTGAACTTCAGGAGTATATGCAAGGCGGTGGTGCGCTGCTGGTTTTTCCGGGCGAAAATGCGGATGCCGCTTCGTACAACGAGCTGCTGAACCGCGCCGGTGCCACGCTCGGTGATCGAGTAAACCGTTCCCGGGAAGTGGGCTCTTTAAACGCCGAAAATCCGCTCTTCCGACAGGTCTTTTCTTCGGTGCCCCGCAATCTTGCCCTGCCAACGGCCAGCCTGAGCTACCGCATTCCGGCTTCGGTTATGAGCCTCGAGGATAACCTGATGCGGTTCAAAGACGGTGATTCATTTCTCGGGCGATTTGCTGTGGGCAAAGGCGCTCTTTATCTGTGCGCCAGTCCGCTGACCCGGCAGGCCGGTGATTTTCCGGTCCAGGGGGGGCTTTTCGTGCCCTTTGTTTTCCGGCTGGCGGTGCTGGGCTCCGGCGATCAACCCCTGGCTCATCTCATCGGCCGTGATGAATGGATTGAGCTTGGTGCCGATGTTTCGCCCTCGCTGATGGACCAGGATCAGCAGCCGCTCGTTCGTTTGGATGATCGCCTTGAATTCCTGCCCCGTGTTGAACGCGGCGGTGACCGCCTGCGGATCAATGTCGCGGAACAGGCCACCCAGGCCGGTCAGTACACGATTGTGCTGCCGGATGGCGGCGATGCAGGGCGTTTCGCCATGAACTATGACCGGCGCGAGTCCCGGCTTGAATTTCTTGACCCGGATAAACTGGCCGAGGCATACCCGGCAGGCAGCGTGCGGGTGCTCGACCAGGATTCCAACAAACTTGCCGCCGATGTTGGGCGGATCAGTGAGGGCCGGAGGCTTTGGCAGGCCTGTCTTATCTTAGCCCTGGCCTTTCTGGGATTGGAGATTCTGCTGATCAGGCTGCTGTAAGCAATTGCTCCCGGTTAAACCGGAAACACGAAAAGCCCGGCCTTAGCCTGAATTTCCCATCCGGATCAGAATGGATTTCAACAGTTTCCCGCCAGTTTAAAAAACCCGGCAAGACCTTTCCAACCATGACTTTGCTCGTCCGCTCGGCACGCATTGTTGACCCTTCTTCGCCTTACCATCTCCAGGTCATGGATTTGATCCTTGACCAGAGTCGGATTGCACAAATAGGAACGGGGCTAGAGGCAGGCGGTGCAGAAGTTTTACAGGTCGAAGGGCTTTGCGTTTCACCGGGCTGGTTTGATTGCTTTGCCCAATTCTGTGATCCGGGAATGGAGCACCGCGAAGACCTCGTTTCCGGTGCGGCGGCTGCGGCGGCGGGAGGCTTTACCGCTGTGGCTGTTGTGCCGAATACGGAGCCGGCTCTACACGGAAAGGCCGAACTCGAATACATCCGGTCTAAGGCGGAAAAACTGCCCATCCGTATTTTCCCTTATGGAACGGTCAGCCGCAGCGCCAAAGGAGTTGACATCGCGGAGTTGTACGACATGCGCAACGCGGGAGCGATTGCTTTTACCGACGGCAATAGGTCTGTGCGGCATTCTGGCCTGATGCTCCAGGCGCTGCGGTATGTGCAGCCTTTTAACGGCCTGGTGGTGAACGTTCCGCTTGATGCCGATATGGCGGGAAAAGCTTCGGTGCACGAAGGGCTGATGGCCATACGGCTCGGGCTGCCTGGCATTCCGGGCATGGCCGAAGCGTTGATGGTGCAGCGGGATCTTCAACTGCTCGAGTACACGGGTGGCCGCCTGCATTTTGCGCTGATCAGCAG
>JANNSM010000452.1:0-6158 GCA_031402635.1 Bacteroidota bacterium
GCTTCGGGCACAGCAATTTTTGAAGTCGAAAAGCCGGTTGCGCGACTCGGCATCGGCGTGGATGCCCTGCCGGATTCCATTCGCTTAAGTCCGGTGCTCACCGGCAATCACCTGGGTGTGTTGGGGAATACGGAAGCTTTGCCTTCCGCTGAAGAAGCCGCTTCCGTTGAGGATGAACCCAGGGTTGCCGCTTTGCTCAGCATTCCGGATGCTGTAACCCGCCGATTAGAATTTCATCGGCTCGCCGCTGCTGAATTGGACCAGGGCCGGGTTTGGTTTGCCTTGAAGCTGCTCATGCTGAGTTTGTAAATCGGCGCTGACCAAACCCGGAAAGGCGTTTCATTTTTTGCTTCGGGCTTTCAGCCCTTCGACCATCATTTTTACGATGGCCCTCGTGGAAGGCTCCCACCATAGATTCAGTGCTGGCGCAAACACTTCGTCAAAATCAAACGACATCTCCGCACAGAGCCTGCGACGCAAATTGGCTTTGCTGGTTTGCCACGTTGTCGGATGAAAGCCGAGGTATCGTTGCAACTGCTTTTCAGCCCGTTCCACCACCTCGCCGGCTTCTGCGACTTCATGGATCAGGCCGATTTCCAAAGCCTTGTCCGGCTTGACCACTTTCCCTTCGAGCAACATCGTGTGCGCGGCGTTATCACCAATCCAGAACCGGTACAGATTGAAGATCGCTTCAGGGACGATGATCCCAACCGGCACTTCATTCAACCCAATTCCAAAATCACCGGCAGCCATGACCCGGTAATCGGCGGTGATGGCCAACAGACAGCCGCCCGCGGGAGCATGGCCGGTAACAGCGGCAACCAGCGGTTTGGGCCATGCGGTCATTTCCTGGATCAGCAACATAAAGCTTCGCCAGAAATGTTCAATTTGGGGAGCATCGTATTCGTACAGCTCAATCAAGTCAAGACCGGCGGAAAAAAAACGATCGCGGCCCGCCAGTACGATGCCCCTGACCTGATCATCCGATGCTGCTTCTTTGAAAATCTTGCGCAACTCATCCACCAACGTTTGTTCAAGCGCGTTGGCCGTTCCCCGGTTCATGGTCACCACGAGGTAGCCGTTTCTAATTTCTTTGATCAGGTGGTTCATAGAAGCGCAAAGATTAGTCTAATCGAGGCAATAATTTGCCTGTTTCTATAGCTTTTCGCAATGAAAAAGGATTGAAAGGATTATCTTCTGCTCATCATGCAAATACCGCGGTTCCTGCTCTTCTGTCTGGCCTTTAGCGGATTACAATAAAGCCATTCTACTGAACCCTTTCGCAGAAGCCTTTTACGATGCGCGGGTGCGCGCGCGCATTTTGGCTATGGATATTCAGGGTGCGGAGCAGGACTTAGCCGATTCCCGCAAAGTCGTTCCCGATCAGCCCGGCGCCCGCGAAATGCGTGCAGATGCCTATCTCATGCTGGGCAATTATAAAGAGGCACAGGCAGAATTAGCTCCGCTGCTTGCCGAAGAGTTTATGGATACCGTCCTCGCCCTGAAACAGAGCCAGATATTACTCGGTCAGGGATCGCTGAAAGAAGCGGAAACTGCAGCAAAAAGGGCACTGGACCTCAATCCACTTTCATCAGTGGCGCTTGACCAATTAGGCATGGTGATGATGGCTCAGGGAAACTATACCCAGGCTCGCCAGGCCTTTGAGCAGGCGCTGGAACTCAATCCTGAGTTCGCGCTGGCGCGTTTTAACCGGGGAATGGCCTCGCTTCGTTTGGGCGACCTGGAGGAAGCCTTACGCGATATGAACCAGGCAATTGCCCTTTCCCACGATGTCCCGAACATGCACTTTGCCCGGGCGCTAACCCGTAAATCCCTGGGAGACTGGGGCGGGGCTCTGGAAGATTACAATAAGGCGCTGGGCTTCGATGCAGGGTTTCAACAAGCCCTGTTCAACCGGGCCGTCACCCGCAAAATGCTCGGAGATTACGACGGAGCTCGCAGGGATACCGAGCAGTTGGTTCGCTGGGAGCCCAATGACCCCAAGATCTGGAACCTCCGGGGCAATGTGTCCCTGTTGTTTGAACAGTACACAGAGGCCATCGAAAATTACAGCCGGGCGCTGGAACTGGATGACCAATATGCAGAGGCTTGGCATAACCGGGGCATCGCTTACCTGATGCGCCTGGAGCAATTGCGAGGTTGCCCGGATTTAAGTCGAAGTGCCGCGTTGGGCTACACAGCTTCTGAGCCTGTGTTAAAAGCGTTTTGTTCGCCGTGATGGCGGGATGCTACCGCCATCATTCGCCCTGGCCAAGCGTGTATGCGCGTTCGCCGTTGATCTCGTACAGGTTTTCCGTTTTGATCACTTCCAATCCGCTCGCCTGAATGCGTTCTTGCAGCGCCAGAAGGTCCTGAAAGGGTACATCCCGGGCTTCCAGCATGCTTTGTCCGGAAGGCTCCAGCGTGGAATTTGAGCTGACGAAACGACAGCGCCAGTGGTCTGTGCAAAAGGTTTCAGGCTGTCCGTGCGGATAAACCTTAAGCCCACGGTTCGTGATCATTTTGAGTTTCAGCGAAGAGCCCTCAACCTGTTCCAGGATCCCGCCAAGGTCTTCGGGGCGGCGGTTGCCGTCCAGACCGTCCCAGTCCAGAAAGATATCCATACCCACCAGGCGTTTGCTCACCCTGGTCTGCTGGTAAGGAGGAATCTGCACGGCCTCGGCATTGCCGGGAACCGCGGTTGCCAGTTTGACCGGGTTTTCGCCCAACCGATCGGCGACAGCCTGCGCAAACTCCCGCGTACCCACCCGCTGTTTGGTGTGCGATTCCGAAGCGATGTCGCTCGTGTGAATACCGTCCTCCAGGGTCCGTCGCCACGCATTCTGAATAATGGCGGCCTGCTCGCCTTTGCCCATGTGTCCGAGCATGAGGCAGGCGGAATTCAACAGGCCGGAAGGATTGGCCAGGTTTTTCCCGGCAATATCAGGGGCCGAACCGTGTATGGCTTCAAACATGGCAAATGATTCGCCAATGTTGGCCGAGCCGGCCAGGCCCACCGAGCCGGCCACCTGGGCTGTTATATCGGAAATGATGTCGCCATAGAGGTTCATGGTTACCAGCACATCAAATCGCTCGGGCTCCGCAGCGAGCAGCGCTGCTCCAATATCAATGATTTTGTGCTCCGTCTGAATGTCAGGGTAGTCTTTGGCCAGCTCATCAAAAATGCGGTGAAACATCCCATCCGTAAGTTTCATTATATTGTCTTTGGTCAGACAGGTCACCTTTTGCCGGCCCTGGGTACGCGCGTATTCAAAAGCATAGCGAATGATACGCTCGCAGCCCGGCCTGCTCACCAGTTTCAGGCATTGGACCACTTCACCTGTTTGCTGGTGTTCAATGCCGGCATAGAGATCTTCCTCGTTTTCGCGGACTACCACCAGATCCATGCCTGGGAAATAACTCGGCACAAAAGGTGAAAACGCCTGCACCGGCCGTACATTGGCAAAAAGCCCCATGGTTTTGCGGATCGTCACGTTCAGGCTCTTGTAGCCGCCTCCTTGCGGGGTCGTGATCGGGGATTTCAGAAAAATCCGGTTTTTGCGAAGCAGTGCCCAGTCTTCCGGTGCAATCCCAGAAAGGTGCCCCTGCCGATAAACGGCTTCGCCTATTTTCAGTTCATCAAAGCTCAACCCGCAACCCGCCTTATCTAAAATCAACAGCACAGCCTCCATAATTTCCGGACCGATGCCGTCGCCCATAGCGAAACTGATGCGGTTTACTGGTCTCGGCATGTCCACTTCAGGCATAAGTTGGGCCTTGCTGTTCATTTTGTTAGTATTATATGTTTTAATGATAGTAAAGCTATCTTGGCAAAAATACCCTGCTTTTTACGGAGCATCAACCCCCTGTGCCCGGACCACAAGTTTTAGTGGCGAAATTGTGCAAGGTCGTTGCCGTTTCAGCCCTTAGATTTGGTGCATAAATAAGCCCTGTTGCCATGTCCGAATCTTTTCTTCGCCCGACAATTAAAATATTTGTTTTATATAAGAGTCTGGGAGAGCGCGCCATGGCCCAGCTCAGCGACGCTGACCTTCACTGGCAGTTCAACGAAGACACCAACAGCATCGCCATGAACGTGCACCACCTCTGGGGCAATATGCGCAGCCGGTGGACAGACTTTCTGACCAGTGACGGCGAGAAACCCTGGCGAGAACGAGATGCGGAATTCGAACCATTTTCAGCAGACCGCGCTCAAATCATGACACGCTGGGAGGAGGGTTGGGCCTGCCTGTTTGCCGCACTGGAAAGCCTGCAACCGGAGGATCTGGACCGGACCGTTTACATTCGGGGTGAAGCGCACAGCGTTGTGGAGGCTATTCAGCGCCAGGTGGCTCACTATGCGTACCACGTCGGGCAAATGGTTCAGATCGGCAAGATGATCCGGGGGCAGGAGTGGACGTCGTTGTCATTGCCGAAGAAGCGGTAAGAGGCCACCGCTTAACAACTGGATAAAAAGCCAGGAACCATATGTTTTGCCGTTTCCGGATGGCATGGCACATCTTGACTTGGAGGTGTTGGCATTAATCGCCAGCGGATCTGGTAAATTGAATGGGACCAGATGATTTTGTCAAAAAAAATGCTTGACTTAGCATATATGCTCCAGACAGTGAATATCGTGGCGGAACTCTCTGCCTTCAAGCCCTGATGAAGCCACTTTCGTCGCTCAACGCCCCCTCACCCCTTCGCCCGCTTCCACGCACTTAAATCCCTCCCGGTAAGTTGCTCCAACGCTGCGATGTCTTCCAGAAAGAGCGGGAGCAGCGCGTTGTATTGTTCCGGGGTCATGTGGTCTTTTTCGCCGACGTTGCGCGATTTAAGCCAGGCGCGAATTCGGTGCCGTGTTTCACGGCCAAAGGCGGCGCGCAGGAGGGGACGCAGCATTTTCTTGACCGGGTTTTCCTGCGTAATCAGATGCTGCATGGCTTTGGACTTTGGCGCACCGGAAACATTTTTCATGTCCAATTGCAGCGGGACATCCGGGTCAATTTCCAGAAAATAAAAAACCTCACGCATGAACGCCGTGGGGTCGGCTTGCAGGTCGTCAAAAAAGAAAACTTTGAAATTGGGGAAAGCCTTTTTAAAGGCGCGCACCCCTTCGGCATACTTGGAGTGCTCCGCGTAGTGCCACATGAAGTCCCAGCCGTCTGCGGTGCGCTTGGGCTCGGCGGCGAGCGCTTCTTCAAACGGCAGTTTTTCGTGCAAGTCGCGGCTGAAGAACGTGTACCCGGAATAGGTTCTGTCAACCGGGTTGCGCAACACCGCCATCAGCTTTATGTGCTCGCCGAGCAGGGCTTTTATCCTGGGAATGGATTCGCGCCAATAGTAGAGATAACCGGTAGCCACTTCACCCCGCACCGGAAAGGCCCCTGACCCGGCATAGGCCTGTAAAAATTCCGCTTCGTCAAAAACGATCTCTTCTGCTGGCCGCTGGGCAGGATAAGGCAAGTGATTATTCCGGTAGATCTCCGACTGAAAGAAGAATGTTTCCTTGGTAGGCATGAAAACCTGTGGGTGCTGCCTGAGGTAGTCATACAGCGATGTGGTACCGGTTTTAGCGGCACCAACAACAAGGAAATTGGGTTTTACAGAAGTCATAGCGGGAAAATGCTATCGCAAAGATAAATGGACGACCCGCTTGAAGGTTACGCAGAATGAATTCAGGTTGATTAAACGGTCAGACAGTTTTATTGCTTGCTTTCATGGGGGTATTCCTTTACTACCGTTCATTACCTGCGCTGCTGATCGCTAACCAGTGCCTCCCAGGAGTAATTCATCTGCAATTTAGCCAAACTGGAACTCGCCGGGCCATACTGGAATTTTAACCAACGATATCTAGCCCCGTGGTGCTGACTTAGCCCCATGGAAGATTGAAATATTCTGACTTTGGCCACCTTCGTTTATTTCCGTTATACGGGTAGTTTTCTGCAACTGGTGGACCTTCGTTTATTTTTAATAACAGACTTATACCTTCGTCTATTTGCTATATTTGGATAGATAAACGCAACTAAAGCGAGTACATAGGAGATATAAACGCAACCAGGTGAGTTGCGTTTACTGAGTTGTTATGCACAATCTATTTGACTTCCAGAGCAATGAAGTGTTGAGTTGATCAATTCCTGATGCCTTAGATCCTGCAA
>JANNSM010000453.1:0-2860 GCA_031402635.1 Bacteroidota bacterium
CCCGAAAAAGCACCCTATGCCTGCTGTTGCTCCCGCATCGGCTGGCCTATGCCGTCTATGACGAAGACCGGCGAAAGTTTACCGTAAATCATACGGTTTACCTGCAAACCGAGCAGGAACATGCCCAATACCTGGCAGAAATCCGTTCGGTTATTCTCAAAGACGATTTGCTGCACCTTCCATTTCAGGCAGCGCTTATCGGTATTGGCTGTGCACCTGCTGCCCTGATTCCCGATGAACATTACGAGGCGTCTACGCCAGGAGTTTACACGTCGCTTCAGGGGCCCTTGTTGCCAACCGACACTGTACGGCAGGATAACCTACCAGCTTTCCGCGCCGTTCTTGAATACGCGCTGGATAAGGCGCTGGTCGAATATCTGGAGAATACTTTTGACCCCTGCAGCTTATTCCATGCCCATACTCCATTGCTGCTCGGCCTGGAGCGGGAAAGACCGGATCGCGGACCAGTAGCCTATGTTTATGTCCAACGCGGAATGTTCACCATTGCCGTGTTTGAAGATGGCACTCTCCGGTTTTTCAACTCTTATTTTTTTCAGTCTGGCGATGATTTTCTCTACTTTTTATTGCTGGTCTGCGATGAACTCCGGCTTGACCGGGAACAGACCCCCTTCGTCTTATTGGGCGAAATCATGCAAGAGTCTGCAACCTACATAGCCGCCAATGCCTATCTGGGAAACCTGCAGTTCGGCCGAAGGCCAAGGGGATTCCGCTACAACCGCGCCATCCGGGAACTCCCGGGGCAATTCTTTTACAATCTTTTCGCCCTGCAACTATGCGGATTATAGGCGGAAAACTAAAAGGCAGGCGATTTACGCCGCCTGCTGACATCCCGGCCAGACCCACCACCGATTTTGCCAAAGAGGGGCTTTTCAACGCGCTGAACAACGTTTGGGATTTTACGGCCATCCGGTTTCTGGATCTTTTCGCCGGCACGGGCAATCTGAGTTACGAATTCGGTTCCAGGGGTTGTCCGGCAATCATTGCCATTGAGCAGGATACCCGGCTGGCAAAGTATATCCGCGAAAATGCCACCGCCTTTCAACTGCCGATCGTGGTGATTCAAACGGATGTATTCCGCTTCCTTGAACAAGCTCGCGAACCGTTCGAACTTATCTTTGCCGGACCGCCGTATCCGTTGCCTGAACTCGCTTCCATTCCGGATAAGGTATTAGGGGCTGGAATTCTGGCGCCCGGAGGTTGGTTTATCCAGGAACACAACCCTTCCCACAACTTCACCAGCCACCCCCGGTTTTACCGGCAGCTCAAATACGGTACCACGATTTTCAGCATTTTTGAACAACCTGAAGAACCGGAAATTTCCGGCCAGAAAAGCGAATAAATTTTCGACCCTTGAGCAAGCCAATTCCTAAAGTTGCCATTTTTCCAGGCTCCTTCGACCCGATCACGATCGGTCATGTGGACATTATTCGACGTTCGGTAAAACTTTTTGACCGGCTGATCATTGCCATCGGTATCAACTCCAGAAAGTCCTATTACTTTCCCTTAGAAACAAGAATCGAATGGCTGGAAATGCTTTTTCAGGACGATCCCAGAATTCAGGTAGCCCGCTATGAAGGGCTAACCGTGGATTTTTGCAAGCAAGTGCACGCCGCGTATATCGTGCGGGGTATCCGCTCTTCGGCTGATTTTGAATACGAAAAAGTGATCGCCCAGGTCAACCGCGACGTATCCGGAACCGATCTGGAAACGCTGCTCATCCTCAGCCGTCCGGAGTATTCCCATATTTCCTCTACGGTGGTCAAGGAAATCATCCTAGGCGGTGGCAATTATCTTCCCTTTGTTCCGGCGGTGGTCAGGGTCAATACCCCGCAATAGCCCGCTGGTCAGGAAAGCCCTACGATTCCGCCCTGGTCGTCCACATTCATGTACATGGCTGCCGGTTCTTTGGGCAGGCCGGGCATCCTCATGATGTCTCCGGTAACAGGCACCAGAAATCCGGCTCCGGCGGCAATTTCAATTTCCCGGACATGAAGCTCAAAACCTTCCGGTCTGCCCAGTTTTTTGGGATCGTCTGAAAAGGAATACTGTGTTTTGGCCATACAAATCGGAAGACCGGTCAGACCGAGTCGCTCAATTCGCCGGAGATCAGCCTTGGCTTTTGCCGCAAAACTGACCTCAGATGCCCCGTAAATATCCCGGGCTATGGTCTGAATTTTTTCGATCACCGGTGCAGACCAATCGTAACATGGCTTAAACGTACCGGAGCAGCGGTCAGCGGTGCGCACAACCGCCTGTGCCAGGTCCGTCATCCCGTCTCCTCCCCGCGCCCATCCTTCCCCGACGGCAACTTCCACTCCCAACTGCTTGCAGCGGTTCAGGACGATGGCAATTTCCTCTTCGGTGTCTGTGGCAAACCGATTCAGGCACACCAATGCCGGCACGTCAAAACGGACAATGTTTTCCAGGTGCTTTTCAAGGTTGGGAAGCCCGGCTGCAACAGCGCTCGCGTTGGGCTGCCTGAGTTCGGTCAACGGTATTCCCCCGTGGTACTTCAATGCCCGGATGGTAGCGGTAATCACTACGGCGCAGGGGGATAATCCCGCATACCGGCATTTGATGTCGAAGAACTTTTCGCCGCCGAGATCGGCTCCGAATCCCGCTTCCGTAACCACATACTCCGACCAGGACAACCCCATTTTGGTTGCCAGCACAGAGTTGGTGCCCTGGGCAATGTTGGCGAACGGTCCGCCGTGAATGATGGCCGGGTTGCCTTCGAGGGTCTGGACCAGGTTGGGTTTGATCGCCTGACGTTACCTGGGAAATCAAACCGTTATTTCACTGCTGGCGCGATACCCATGCTCTCGATGTAAACGAAACT
>JANNSM010000454.1:0-6422 GCA_031402635.1 Bacteroidota bacterium
AGCCAAAAATGGCGGAATTTTTGACGCCCCCCCCCGAAAAGAGGTTGATCAGCCCAACGAGGCCACCTCCCCCCCCTGTGCCAATGACTGCGCGGTAGGTTTCCGCATCAACGCCCGGAAGGACGATGAAGGAACCCAGGCGGAAGACAAAGAGCATTCCGAGTGTGTACAGAATTCTTTTGCGCAGTTCTTCAATCTTCCAGATGTTGCGCAGAGTGTCGATGAAACCTTTCATAGAGGCTTAGATGATGCTGACACTGCCGCCGGCGCCTTCAATGGCCTTGGTGGCCGAAGCGCTGAATGCATGTGCCTGCACGTCGAGTTTGCTGTTGAATTCTCCGCGGCCAAGGATTTTAACCCGGTCTGAACTGCGGACAAATCCGCCTTCGACCAGCATTTCCAGGGTCACGGAGGACCATGAGTTTTTTTCGGCAAGGGCGGCGAGCTGATCGAGGTTGATCGCTTTGTATTCCACCCGGTTGATATTTTTGAAGCCACGCTTCGGAACACGCCGCTGCAAAGGCATTTGACCGCCTTCAAAGCCAACCTTGCGCGAATAGCCGGTGCGGGCTTTTGCGCCTTTATGACCTACAGTGGCCGTTCCCCCTCTGCCGGAACCTTGTCCGCGGGCGATGCGCTTACGCTTTTTAACCGAGCCCTGGGCCGGTGTTAGTTTGTGCAGTTCCATGGTCAGATTTCCTGGACTTTGATCAAATGAAGCACTTTAGCAATCATGCCTTGTACCTGAGGGGTTGAATCGTGTTCAACCGATTGATGCATTTTGCGGAGTCCCAGGGCCAGCATGGTTTTCTTCTGGCGCTCCGGGCGATCAATTACGCTTTTGACCTGGGTTACTTTCAATCGTGCCATGGATTATCCGTTGAATACCTTTTGAAGACCGAGGTTGCGGTCGCGCGCTACGGTATTGGCATCCCGCATCAGGGTCAGCGCTTCCATCGTAGCCTTGATAACGTTATGCTGGTTTGACGACCCCAGCGATTTGGCAAGCACGTCTTTGATACCCGCGCTTTCCAGAACGGCCCGCATGGCGCCCCCGGCAATCACGCCGGTGCCGCTTGAAGCGGGTTTAATCAGCACTTTGCCGGCCTGAAACTTACCGAACTGGGTATGGGGAACCGTGCCTTTATGGATCGGGACCTGAACCAGGTTCTTTTTGGCATCTTCAATGCCTTTGGTGATGGCTTCGGTGACTTCGCGGGCTTTGCCCAATCCGTGGCCAACGATACCATGCCCGTCGCCGACCACCACCAGGGCGGAGAAGCTAAAGGTTCGACCGCCTTTGGTGACTTTGGCCACTCGCTTAATCTGAACAACCTTTTCGGTGAGTTCGAGCTCGCTGGCCCGCACACTTTTTACATTTTTTCCTGCCATGGTGCCGTCAGAATTTAAGGCCGCCTTCACGGGCGCCGTCGGCCAGGGATTTCACCCGGCCATGATAGAGATAACCACTGCGGTCAAATACAATACTTTCAACGCCCTTGCTCCGGGCAATTTCCGCGAGTTTGAGCCCAACTTTTCGAGCTTGTTCAACACGGGTTCCCTGACCCAGAATCCCGACTTCACGGGAGGAAGCAGCCGCCAGCGTATGGCCGGCCAGGTCGTCAACCAGTTGAACGTAAATCTCCTTGTTGCTGCGGAACACAGAGAGACGGGGGCGCTGAGCGGTGCCCGATATTTTGTTTCGGATCGCGTAGCGGATCCGTCTCTTTCTTGCCAGCTTCTTCGCTATCATGGATGAACCGTTGTAGCTGTTTATAATTATTTGGATGATGCCGTCTTGCCAGCCTTACGGCGAAGCACTTCGTCAACATATTTAATGCCTTTACCCTTGTAGGGCTCCGGTTTGCGAATCGACCGGATTTTAGCCGCCATCTGGCCAAGCAATTGCTTGTCACTGCTCTCCAGGATGATGGTGGGGTTCTTTCCTTTGACAGTTTCAGAACTCAACTTCACTTCCCGGGGAAGGGCTAAAAAAATCGGGTGAGAATATCCAACTTGAAGTTCCAGCACCTGACCGGTTGAAGCAGCGCGGAAGCCCACACCGATCAGTTCCAGTTCGCGCTTGAAACCTGCAGATACTCCGGTGACCATGTTGCTGATCAGCGCGCGGTACATGCCGTGCAAGGCTTTGTGCCGCTTTTGGTCGGTTGGTCGCACTACTTTGACCACACCGTCTTCGACCTGAATGGACAAATCCGGATCCATGGTCTGCGTCAATTCGCCCTTCGGTCCTTTGACCTTGACCACATTGCCTGCTGCCAGCGTGACCGTCACGCCGGTGGGCAAGTTTATCGGGGCATTTCCTATTCGGGACATCGTCTTGGCTTTGTACTGTTGTTCGCTGGGTAATTCCTTTCTCCTGTTCGGCGGATTAATAAACGAGGCAAAGCACTTCGCCGCCTATGTTTTGTGCCCGGGCCGCCTTGTCTGTCATGATGCCTTTGGAAGTGGACACGATGGCCACGCCCATGCCGTTCAGAATCCTTGGCAGATCCAAAGCCCCGCTGTACTGCCGCAATCCGGGACGGCTGATCCGTTCGAGTTTGCGGATAATCGGGTCTTTGGAAACCGGATCGTATTTCAGGGCAATCTTGATCGTCCCGGTCACGCCGGTCTCATCCTCAAACTTGTATTTGAGAATATAACCCTGTTCGTACAGGATTTCCGTAAGCCGCTTTTTGGTATTGGAAGCGGGAATTTCCACAACGCGATGCCCGGCGATCTGGGCATTTCTAATGCGTGTGAGGTAATCTGCTATGGGATCAGTAACTGCCATGCCTAATTAATTGATTCGCGTCTTTTCTTTCACCCGGAAAGGAAACCGGGTGGAGATTTAAATTACCAACTCGCTTTTCTGAGCCCGGGAATATGGCCTTTCACGGCCAGATCGCGGAACTGATTACGGCACAAGCCAAAATCGCGCAGGTAGCCGCGGGGGCGCCCGGTGAGCATACAGCGGTTGCGCAAGCGCACTTTCGAGCTATTCAAGGGCATGGCGTCGAGTTCACCGAGCTTGCCTTCAGCTTTCAGTTTCTTGCGCTTTTCCGCGTATTTGGTCACCATCGCTTCACGTTTGCGCTGACGTGCTTTTATAGATTCTTTTGCCATGGTCTTATTTCTTAAAAGGGATTCCCAATTCCTTCAGTAGTTCGAAGGACTCGGCATCCGTTTTTGCAGTGGTGACGAAAGTGATATCCATGCCGTTGATCCGGCCGATTTTATCAATGACCATTTCCGGAAAAATGATCTGCTCGGTGATGCCCATGGAGTAGTTTCCACGGCCATCAAAACTTTTGGTATTCACACCCCGGAAGTCGCGCACGCGAGGCAGGGAAATCGAAACCAGGCGATCCAAAAACTCCCACATGTGGTCACCGCGAAGGGTCACTTTGGCGCCGATGGGCATGCCTTCACGCAGTTTGAAGTTGGAGACCGACTTCTTGGCATAGCATGGCACCGCCCGCTGACCGGTGATCAGGGTCATTTCCTCGACTGCTACGTCCACCAGTTTTTTGTCCTGGGTCGCTGCACCAATTCCCTGATTCAGGTTGATTTTAACCAACCGGGGAACCTGCATGATCGATTTGTACCCGAAGCGCTCCTGCAATTTCGGAACCACTTCATTTTGGTACTGCTGTTTTAATCTGGGCTGAATGCTCATTTGTCAATCACCTCCCCTGATTTTTTGGCGTATCTCACCATTTTACCGTTTACTGCTTTGCGTCCAATCCGGGTTGGCTTACCCGATTTTGGGTCTTTCAACATGATATTGGACATGGAAACAGCGGCCTCTTTTTTGACGATGCCTCCGTTCGGACTTGCTGCGTTCGGGCGGGTGGCTTTGGAAACGATATTGATACCGTCAATGAGCGCCCGTCCATTGGCATAGACTTCGAGCACTTTGCCTTCCTTCCCTTTGTCCTCGCCGGCTGTTACCACCACCACATCGTGCTTGCGGATGCCGAACTTGGGTTTTTTCTTCTGCTTGTTCATTTTCTGAAGATTCAAAGCACCTCCGGGGCGAGTGAAACAATTTTCATGAAATCCTTCTCGCGAAGCTCACGGGCAACCGGACCGAAAATGCGGGTACCCCGGGGCTCGTCTGCTGCATTGAGCAGTACGGCCGCGTTGTCGTCAAAGCGGATATAAGAACCGTCTTTACGGCGAACTTCTTTGCTTACGCGAACAACAACTGCTTTGGAAACCGTACCCTTTTTTACGTTACCGTTAGGGATGGCATCCTTTACCGTAACGACGATTTTATCGCCGACGGAAGCATACCGCTGCCGGGTGTTCCCGAGTACTTTGATGCAGAGGACCTCGCGGGCTCCGCTGTTGTCTGCGACTTTGAGACGTGATTCTTGCTGGATCATAACTAGAGTTGGAAAGGCTTGGATTATCCGGCTTTATTTGGCGCGCTCAAGAACGTCCACCAGGCGCCAACGCTTGGTTTTGCTCAGCGGACGAGACTCCATGATGCGGACGCGATCACCCTCCTGGCAGATATTCGCCTCATCGTGTGCCCTGTATTTTTTGGTTCGTTTCACGAATTTTCCATAAATCGGATGCTGGATCTTGCGCTGAACGAGAACCGTAATGGTCTTGTCGTTTTTATTGCTGGACACCTTGCCAATGATGGTCTTCCTGAGGTTCCTCACGTCGGTTTCGGGCTGGATCATGATTGCTTGACAGTTTGGACCGCAGATTTATTGCGAAATTTAAGTTCTGTGTTCAACCGTGCTACTTCCCGGCGAAGGTTTCGCAGCGTCATGGGGTTGTCCAATGGCGAGATGGCGTGGTTGAAACGCAAGCGCCGCAGATTTTCCCGGTCATCGTGGATTTTCAGGCGGATATCCTCATCGCTCATCTGCAGGATATCCTCTTTACGCGTCTTTGACATGGTTTGACGGTTGAACTTTTCTCTCTTTTTCTTTCTGGCGTTTTAAAATCGCTTTGATCAAACGTTTTTCACCGGTGGTATTTTCCGGCTCTTTGCGTTTACATCATTCGCCGGCGTAATCCGGCCTAATGACGAAT
Source organism: Bacteroidota bacterium (assembly GCA_031402635.1). Classification (GTDB taxonomy): domain Bacteria; phylum Bacteroidota; class Bacteroidia; order Chitinophagales; family BACL12; genus WGOA01. The sequence continues at coordinate 5,059 of JANNSM010000454.1, forward strand.
TTGGTGGGAATGGGTAGTTTCTGTGCAGCGAGTCGCATGGCTTCTTTTGCCGTCTCCAATGAAACACCATCTGCCTCAAACATGATGCGCCCGGATTTGACCACGGCTACCCAGTATTCGGGGTTACCCTTTCCTTTTCCCATCCGCACTTCTGCCGGTTTCTTGGTTACCGGTTTGTCAGGGAAAATGTTGATCCAAACCTGGCCTTCACGCTTCATGTGACGCGTGACGGCAATACGCGCAGATTCAATCTGCCTGTTGGTAATCCAGGCGGATTCCAGGGCTTTTAGGCCAAATGACCCAAAACCCAATTCGGTTCCGCGGCCTGCATTGCCATGCATGCGGCCCTTTTGCATTTTCCGGAACTTGGTGCGCTTTGGTTGAAGCATCGCTCGTTATCTCTTAATCGTTCGTTTAATCGTTCGTTTCATTTCCGCTCGGGGGAGTTTCCCCTGGTCAGGAGCCGGTGCGTTTGCGCCCACCGCCTCCGCCGCCGTCTCTTCCACCACCTTCTCTTCCGCCACCGCCTCCGCCTCTGCGCTCGCGGGTTTCACCGCCACCTTCGGGACCCCGACGGCGGGCTGGTTGTGCGCGTGGATCCTGCTTTTCAACAATACCGGGTGACAGATCGCGTTTGCCGAGAACATCGCCTTTACAAATCCAGCACTTGACCCCGATTTTTCCGTAGATCGTTTGAGATTCCCGCAAAGCATAATCGATGTCTGCACGGAAGGTGTGCAGGGGAACACGTCCCTGCTTGTACTCCTCCCGGCGGGCCATTTCCGCACCGTTCAAACGGCCGGATACCCGGACTTTGATTCCCTCGGCTCCCATCCTCATCGTGGAGGCAATCGCCATTTTGATCGCGCGGCGGAAGTTGATCCGCGCTTCGAGCTGCTTGGCAATCGTTTCCGCTACAATCGCGGCGTCCAGTTCCGGTCGCCGTATTTCAAGGATGTTGATTTGCACATCCTTGTTGGTAATTTTTTTCAATTCCTCTTTAATCCGGTCCACCTCACCTCCCCCTTTGCCGATGATAATACCGGGCCGCGAGGTGTGAATGGTTACCGTAATCCGGTTCAGCGTGCGCTCAATTACCACACGGGCAATGCCCCCTTTGGAAATACGGACATTCAGGTAGTTGCGGATACGCTCGTCCTCTACCAGTTTCTCCGGGAAATTATCTCCCCCGAACCAGTTGGAATCCCAGCCCCGGATAATGCCCAGGCGGTTGCCGATCGGATTTGCTTTCTGTCCCATATTAACTGTGCTGTAAGCGGTGGCTTAGCCCTTGTCCGCTGGTTTGCCCTTTGTTTTCGAAGTCGTTTTCGAAGTCGTTTTTTCCGATGATTTTGCTGCCGCTT
>JANNSM010000455.1:0-4673 GCA_031402635.1 Bacteroidota bacterium
CCGACGAAGACGATCAGCGACAGCGGGATCGAGGCGAGCAGGAAATAGGAGATCTTCTGCGGTGCGACGATATCGACATAGAGATAGGCGAGGACCCATAGGAAGGGGCGGCGCAAACCAAGCGCCATCATTCCCATGGCAAATCCGAACAAGCCGAAATCAATCATCGCCGACGCTCTTGTCGACTGGACTTTTCCTGGGGCCGGCACCCGCCGGGTTGACGTCCAGATCGCCGCGCAAAGCTAGGCGCCAGGCGGCAAGCGCCAGCAGGCCATGTGAAGTTTGTGGTGGGCTATGGTCAGAACATCACGCAACGGTCTTATTATCTGGCGAGCGGGGCCGATGAAGTTTACCTGCACCCAACCGGAATGCTCGATTTCAAGGGCTTCAGCGCAGACCTGAGTTTTTATAGCCGCGCACTCCAAAAGCTGGGTGTAGAAGTTCAGGTATTCTACGATGGAAAGTATAAAAGCGCTACGGAACCCTTTCGCCTGGAGCGAATGAGCGAGGAAAACCGGGCACAGTTGCGCGAATTCATGGACGAAGTCTGGGAACAGTACCTCGATGAAGTCGGGAAAGGTCGGGAGTTGAACCGGGAACAGCTCCAGCAGGCCGCCGATGAACTCTCGGGCTATTTTGCCCGGGATGCCGTCAGGCTCGGACTTGTTGACGGACTAAAGTATGAAGACGAGCTCTGCGATCTCATGCGCAAAAAGTTGTCACTTGGCAAGGAAGATAAAATACCCTATGTTTCTCTGGAGCGCTATGTCGCTGATAAAGTGGAGCCTGCCTCAGAAAAAAGCAAAAGCAAATTAAAAATTGCGGTGATTTACGCCGAAGGCGATATCGGATTTGGCGCCAGCAGCTCCGGCCGAATCGGCTCGGAAGACCTCAGCAAACTGCTGCGCAAAGCCCGCGAAGACAAAGACATCAAGGCAGTTGTTTTGCGGGTTAATTCACCCGGCGGTGTGGCCCCTGCCAGCGATATAATCTGGAGGGAAGCAAAACTTTTGGCACAGGAAAAAACCCTGGTCGTTTCGATGGGCGACCTGGCGGCTTCTGCCGGCTACCAGATTTCGGCACCGGCGGATTTCATTGTAGCGCAACCCAATACGCTGACCGGTTCTATCGGCGTATTTCTGCTGCTTCCCAACCTGCAAAACCTGATGGAGAACAAACTCGGCATCACGAGTGACACCGTTAAAACGGGAGCGCTGGCGGATTTTCCTTCCGTAGTCAGGCCGGTTTCCGAAAAACAGCGGCAGATTCTGCAGCGGGCCGTGGACAGTACTTATGTTGAATTCAAGCGCAACGTTTCTCAGGGAAGAGGATTATCGCAGGAGGCTGTGGAACAGATCGCTCAGGGCCGCATCTGGACGGGTACCCAGGCGTTGAAACTGGGACTCGTGGATACCCTCGGAAACCTTTCCACCGCAATTCTGAAAGCGGCTGAACTGGCCCGGCTGGGCGACCAGTACCGCGTGGTGGAATGGCCCAACGAAGAACTAAGCCCGTTCGAAGAAATTCTGCTGGGGATGCTCCAGTCGAGGACAATAGGCGTGGACAGTAGATTTTGGAGTGCTGCGGCCGCTACCCATCCATCTCCCTCGTTCGTGCCTGCCGCGAGCCTGCTGAACGGTCCGATTGGGGAAGCCTTTCGCGATCAGGCCCAATTGCTTCGCTGGGCACAGGAAGGCCAAATTCAGGCCCGGCTGCCCTTCACCCTCCGGTACTGAAGGGCTTACGGTTTCTGCCGGGCAACTTACCTTTGTGCCATGCTGGAACCCCGCGTGATCCTGGACAGCCAGAAGTTTGAACTGGTGATGGAGCGGCTCTGTCATCAGCTTATTGAAAATCACGACCGTTTTAACGATACCTGCCTCATTGGCATCCAGCCTCGTGGAATCCATTTTTCCCGGCGCATTGACCAGACACTTTACAAACTGACCGGGGAGCGAAACTGGCAATATGGGGTGCTGGATCCCACTTTTTACCGGGATGATTTCCGCCGCCGGGATATGCCCCTGAAGCCCGTTGAAACCCGTATTGATTTTCTGGTCGAAGGCAAGGACGTAGTACTGATTGACGATGTATTCTACACCGGCCGCACTATCCGGGCCGCCATGGACGGACTGCTGCACTACGGCAGGCCGGCCCGGGTTGAGCTGCTGGTGCTCATTGACCGGAGGCTGAGCCGTCACCTGCCCATTCAGCCCGACTATGTGGGACAGACCGTAGATGCTGTGCTCTCCGAGCAGGTGCGGGTAGAATGGAAAGAAGTGGAAGGGGAGGACAAGGTCTGGATTGTTTCGCAAAATTCCACCGAAGCATGAGCCCTGCAAGCCTTGAAAAAAGCGCCCTTTCGGTTCATCACCTGATCAGCATCCGCGACCTCGTTCCTGCTGACCTGGACTTGATTTTCCATTTTTCGGACCAGTTCCGCGAAGTGCTTGCCCGGCCGATTAAGCGGGTACCCAGCCTTCGGGATATGACGATCGCCAACCTGTTTTTTGAAAATTCGACAAGAACCCGGATCTCTTTTGAACTCGCCGAAAAAAGACTTTCTGCGGATGTGATCAACTTCTCCGCCTCTTCCAGTTCTGTTGTAAAAGGTGAAACCCTGCTTGACACCGTCAACAATATCCTGGCCATGAAGGTGGACATTGTTGTGCTGCGGCATCCTAGCCCCGGGGCTCCGGTTTTCCTGGCCCGTCATATTGATGCCCAGGTAGTGAATGCCGGCGATGGAACTCACGAGCACCCCACACAGGCCATTCTCGATGCCTATTCAATCCGGGAAAGATTGGGGAATGTTGCCGGCCTTAAAGTGGTCATCATCGGTGATATTCAGCACAGCCGTGTAGCGCTGAGCAACATTTTCTGCCTGAAAATGCTGGGGGCCGAAGTCATGGTTTGCGGACCGCCAACGCTGATCCCCCGGCACATCGCCAGTCTGGATGTGCACGTGAGTCACAACCTCAAAGAAGCGCTGAGCTGGTGCGATGTGGCTAACGTGCTCCGCATTCAGTTAGAACGGATGGACGATGGGGCGGGGGGAACTGCACTTCGCTCTTTTCCCAGCCTGCGCGAATACGCCATGGTTTACGGCGTGAACCGCCAAATCCTCGACGAGGTTGGAAAAGATATTCTCATCCTGCACCCCGGCCCCATGAACCGTGGCGTGGAAATCACCAGCGACGTGGCGGACTCCGGTCAGAGCATCATTCTGGATCAGGTTCAGAACGGTGTGGCAACCCGGATGGCTATCTTATACCTGCTGGCTGCCAGGCAGCGCGGACCGGAGGCAGTTGGCTGATCATTAGCGCTCTGACCCGCATCGCAAAGCGTGACGGAATGCACTTGCGTTTATGCTCAAAAATGACGAAGTAGATATTGCCGGAGGGTTTTCTATTTTTAGTACCGGCCCAGTAAATGCCCAAGTGCATTGACTATTGAAAAAGTACGCCGAAAATACCGGAGCATCTTCGCCTGACATCCCCTGTCTTTCGCAGCGCGTGATTCGTTTTTGCGCTATCGTTTTTTCCGCTTTTTGGTTGTTTTGCTGCCTGATTTCCTGTGGCGGGAGGCTGGATATTTTGGACCCTTCGCCTCATACGAAAGTTGACCGCGGCCTGGAAGAAATCAAACAGGAGGGAGTTTTAAAAGCAATTCTGGTTTACAGCAGCACAAGTTATTTTATTTACCGGGGAAGGGCCATGGGATACGAATATGATTTGCTGCATCAATTTGCAGCCAGTCAAAACTTAACGCTTGAAGTGGTGGTGGCTCACAACATTGATGAATTGATGACTATGCTCATCCGCGGGGATGGCGATTTGATTGCTTGCGGGATGACCATAACCCAAGAGCGGGAAGAGTTGGCAGACTTTACCCATCATCTCTACCTGACCAATCAGGTGCTCGTTCAGCGCAAACCGGCCAAATGGCGGCAAATGAAAGCGTCAGCCCTTCGCAGTGCGCTGATTACGGATCCCGCTCAACTGATCGGTGACACCATTACTGTCAGGCGCAATTCCGCTTATTATGAACGGCTGGTCAATCTACAAAAAGAGATAGGTGGTGACATTTTTGTTGAAACCATTGATGGCAACATTTCAACGGACCGAATCATTGAAATGGTGGCGGAGGGCGGGTTGAAATACACGGTCGCTGACCAAAACATTGCACAAGTCAATGCGTCCTTCTACAAGGATTTGGATATTAAAACGCCAATCAGCCTCACGCAACGGGTGGCCTGGGCTGTTCGGGAGAATTCACCGGATCTGCTTAACTCACTGAATGAATGGATAGAGGAAATGCGCGATACCCCGGAACACAAAATATTGTATAAAAAATACTTTGACAATCAGCAGGCCTACCTAAATCGGGCAAGAAGTCCTTACCTAAGTCTTAATGAGGGCAAAATCAGTATCTACGACGATCTGATCAAAAAATATGCCGTAAAAAACGGCTGGGACTGGCGGTTGGTGAGTGCGTTGATCTGCGAGGAATCGGGGTTTAATCCGGTGGACACCTCCTGGGCTGGTGCCCAGGGCCTCATGCAACTGATGCCAGCCACGGCATCCGAACTGGGCGTAGAAGACCCCAGAGACCCGGAGAGCAGTATCCGGGGCGGGACGCGTTACCTGAAAACGCTTTGGAATTTGTGGAAA
>JANNSM010000456.1:0-5629 GCA_031402635.1 Bacteroidota bacterium
TTTAACTTCTGGTTTAACTTCTGGTTTAACTTCTGCTTTAACTTCCGCTTTAACTTCTGAATCAGGCGGATCCGCCGTGAGATTGGTGGTTGTACCTACTCCGTTGGCTCTGGTTTCCGTATGTACTTTATAGTCCCGGAAAGCCCGGAAAACTGCCGATGCCATCAGGTCCATCCCTTTTTCAGAAGCCAAAAAATCTTCTTCCGCCGTGTTGGTCAGAAAGCCTGTTTCCACAAGAACAGCAGGCATGGTGGTTTTATAGAGTACGAGAAAGCCGGCCTGCTTCACCCCGCGGCTTTTTCGACCAACACGCTCGGCAAACTGTTCTTCAATCCTGCCAGCCAACTCTATGCTTTGGTCCAGGTGGGCGCTTTGGAAAAGGCTGAAGATGATGTGGGCGTTCGGTTGCGTCGGATCGAATCCATCGTAATGCTGGTTGTAGTCGTCTTCCAGCAGGATTACATCATTTTCGCGTTTGGCCACGCCGAGATTGGCTTCATTGCGATGCAGTCCCATCACATAAGTCTCCGTGCCGTAAGGCGCAGTATTGGGATTAGCGTTGCAGTGAATGGAGATAAACACATCAGCATCAGCCCTGTTAGCAATGGCTGCCCGCTCATGCAATTCAACAAAAACGTCGGTCTTTCGCGTATAAATCACCTCAACATCGGGAAGGGTTTCCTGGATATAAGCTCCAACTTTTAAAGCAATTTGAAGGGCTACATATTTTTCCTTGCTGTGCACGCCCGAACATCCGTGATCGTCTCCACCGTGACCGGCATCAATGACCACCTTTTTTAACCGATATACTGGTTTTGCTGACTCAACGACCTCCGTTTCCGGACCGTGGTTTCCGTTGAGGACAGAAATGACCGGTGCGGACGAAGTTAGTCCGGAGCTAAAGGCAGCAAGAAATGTGAAAATGGCAATGCGGTGATTCATAGAAGAAGGAGTGTCCGGTATTCTTGCTGCGGTGGTCAGTTTCTCGACCACCCGGTCTGTCCATAAGGTTTTTACCCTAGTTTTGGATCTTGGTTACGGGATTTTCCGGGAATATCTTTTCTAAATTAGGCGTTAATCACATTGCCCATTCGCTGGATCTGGTGCTCCACCTGCCTGTTCCTGGCCTCTACCGGAGTATTTGCTGTTTCCAACGCATTTTCCGTCGCTGAAATTGGACGAAACGCCACAATCCGGGTGGATAGGGGGAAAGCTTTTCTCCCGCTGCATTCCCGGTTTTGTGCCCTTGATACGCCTTCAACCATCGTTGATACTGCAAGGATCAATGTGCTGGTCAGACAGCCATCCAAAGATGCCGGACCGGGATTTATTGCTTTGCCTGCTCCGGAAGACAGTTTAAGGAGGCTGGTCGAAGGAACGGACAGCTTTTCCACCGGATCTCCTCTGTTCATGGTTGCCGATTCATTAATTGCTGACAGCCTTTTTACCGGAGCCGCTGTTCCATCAGATTCCAACCTGTTTGTCATCAGCCCGGATGGTCTGGACGGAGACGTGGATTACGAAGCCCTTGATTCTATTGTTTACTCTATTGCACTGCAAAAGATTTACCTGTACGGGTCAGCCAGGGTTACTTACGGTCAAACGGAACTCAAGGCGGAATACATTGAATTTGACTGGGCGGACCAGACGGTTTCAGCCTGGGGAATGCCGGACAGCAGCGGGCAGATCAGCGGCAAGCCGGGCTTTCAGGAAGGGGACGACGGATTTACTGCGGACACCGTTCGCTTCAATTTTCGTACCGAAAAGGGGGTAATCAGCAATATGCGCACCGAACAACAGGGCGGCTTTCTGGGATTTGAACAGAGTAAACGCAACGAATTCGAAGAGATTTACGGCTACAAAGGATACTATACCACCTGCTCCAATCCCGATCCCCATTTCCACATTCAGGCCGGCAAAGTCAAATTGATTCCGGGCGAATTGGTGGTTACGGGGCCGGCAAACCTGGTCATCGCGGATGTGCCGACTCCGCTTTTTCTTCCTTTTGCCATTTTTCCCCTGCAAAAGGGACGGCATTCCGGGTTGCTGTTGCCCGAATACGGAGAGAGCCAGGAGCTTGGTTTCTACCTGCGCAACGGAGGCTGGTATTTCGCTGTTTCCGAATATCTGGACCTGACCCTGACCGGCGATATTTACAGCCGCGGAAGCTGGAGGCTCAACCTGGGATCCAATTACCGGAAGCGATACGAGTACACCGGAAGAATTACCGCCAACTACGCAAATACCCGGTTTGGTTTTCCGCTGGAAAGTGATTTTCGGGTTAACCGGGATTTCAAGATCACCTGGAGTCATTCGCAGGACGCGAAAGCCCGCCCCAACTCACGATTTTCTGCCAACGTCACTGCGGGAACCAGCAGCTATACCACCAACGCCACCTTTACGACTTCGGAATTTTTGAATAATCAGTTCAGTTCTAACGTGAGCTATTCAAAAAGTTTTACCGGCAAACCTTACCGGCTTGACGCATCGTTGCAACATAACCAGGTATTATCAGAACGGACCATCAGCCTTACCCTTCCCAACGTGGTTTTCGCGGTTAACCGGATCAATCCGTTTGAACGAAAAGTTCGCAGCGGGCAGCCAAAGTGGTTCGAACAGATCGGCTTCAGTTATCGGGCTGATTTGCGCAATCAGATCACTACCGCAGACAGCCTGCTGTTCCGCCCTGAAACGCTGGATCAATTTCGTTTTGGTGTCAAACACAACCTGCCGCTGACCACGTCATTTCGGGTTTTCAAGCATTTAACCCTGAGTCTGAACAGCACCTACAATGAATACTGGTATCCCAACTACATTGTCCGCAGTTTCCGGCCGGAATTTGTATTTGACGAAACGGATTCAACATTCACTTACGGTTTTGTAGATACCGATACTGTCAGCGGGTTCAGGGCGGCGCGATTTTTTAATACCAGCGCCAGCTTGAGCACAAGACTATTTTCTATGTTTACTTTCCGTGGCGATAAACTGAAAGCCATCCGCCACGTAATCACTCCTTCGATCAGCGCAAATTACCAGCCGGATTTCGGAAGTGATTCCTGGAATTATTACGGGGAATACAGCACAAATGCCGGTGGGACGCGAGGCACCTATTCCAAATTTGAGAACGGTTTGTTTGGGTCCCCTCCGAGTGGCAGGATCGGGTCTCTCGGATTTTCGCTCAACAATGTTTTGGAAGCGAAAGTGCTCTCCAGGAAAGACACGGTGACTGCCACAAAAAACATCGCGCTGCTTGACGCATTCAATCTGGCGGGCTCTTATAATTTTGCCGCGGATTCTTTTAAGCTGTCCAATATCACGCTCAGTGGAAGAACCCGTCTGCTGGATAAAATTGACATCAATTTCAACGCCAATTTCGATCCTTATTCACGCGACAGTTTGGGCCGGCGACAGCGCGAAAGCGAGTGGAGTGCAAATGGCCGTCCGCTCCGATTCAACACGGGCAATCTTGCTATTGGAACCCGGTTTAACAGCGGCCGTACGGCGGAGGGCCTTGAACGACCCCGTTGGCAGGAATGGGATGTCTGGGATTTGGATCCCGGTTATGCTGACTTCAATATTCCCTGGTCGCTGAGCATGAACTACAACGTATCAGTTCGCAGTCTGATCACGGCAGGCGGAGAGGACTCTCTAAGCACCACTCAGTCATTAACACTGAATGGCGACTTTAACCTGACCGAGCGCTGGAAAGTCCGGATCAACTCGGGCTACGATTTTCAGAGTAGGGATTTCACCTTGACGACCATTTCCATTGACCGTGATCTGCACTGCTGGCAGATGGGATTTACCTGGATACCCTTCGGCACCATCCGTTCGTACAATTTTACGCTCAACGTCAAGTCATCAGTACTTCAGGATCTGCGGATCAACCGGAAGCAGGACTGGTACGATGAATTCTGACGATTAATTGTTTCCCGCCGGCGTTTTGGCGCTGTCCAGGAGTTTGAAGAAATCGTCGCGGGTGGGTTCCCCAAAAATACTGTAAAGCACTTTTCCTTCGGGATTTACCAGAGCCAGACCAGGTGGATTTTTAATTTTCAGGTAGCGATAGGCCAGTTCAACAGCAAGTTCTCCGCGGTTGCTTACGGTTTTACCTTCAGCGGTGCCCACAAATTGTTTTTCATTTTCCAAAGGTGAAGGGTCATCCGCATAAAGCACCAGCAGTACCGTTTCGCGGTTGATGCGGCTGAAAAGGTCTAGTTCTCTTAAGGTTATTTCTTCCGTCCGCCTCGTGACGGTGTTCATCCAGGATGCGAAAATAAACAACACCGGAAGTCCTTTTTCACGGGCGCAGGCCATCGCCGAATCCGGGTCTTCATACGCTCGCAAATCAAAACTGAATTTTCTGTATTCGGTATTTTGGCAATGGCTGGAGTGAGCAGCCGCTTCCTGGCGGAGTAGCTCCGGCAATTCGCGTGCATATGCAGCCGATAGCGAAGAGAGGGTCCAGCCCTCCTGGGTTTTTCCTTCTCTAACCATACTGCTCATAAATCCGAGAGCCTGCTGCTGCAGTCCACATCGCTCAAGGTCTGCACTGTCTTTAGTCCAGTTTGCCGGATTCAGCGCCCGTCGGTAAAGTTCCCGGCAGGCATCTATTTTCAGGCCGGCCTGACGATAACCGGTAGCTTGATCCATGCTGTCCAGAACATGTTTCATATCGCCGACTGTATAATCGTCTCCTCCACTTGACGAAAGGATTTGCATCCACTTCTTCATGGAAATGATATCGGCCGGGTTCCCGCCAAAACAATCCAGAAATCCTTGTGGCAAACGATCCGGCTCAAAACCGACGAAAGGCAGTTTCATCAGCGAGTCGCAACTGATGGTGGTGATGGTTTGTGCCCCGGCACTTGCACCAATCAAAAGACTGAGCACAAGCCCAAAAGCCCTTCGACCGAACACTTTTAGAGAGATAGGAAGCTGCTGAAAGATCACGGCTTATTTTTTGTTGCTGTCGTAATATCCGAAGACCTTTTTCATCATGTCGGTTCCCCTTGCTGCGGGGTTAGTCCGGATTTTTTCTTCTTCTTTTTGCACCATGACAAAAAGACCATCCAGCGCTTTTTCAGTGACGAAATCTCCCAGGTCCGGGTTTACTTTTTTAACGAGGGGAATTTTGTTATAGGCGCTCATCACATCTCCCCAGTATTTGGTTGCATTGGTTTTCGCCATGGCGCGATCAATTACCGGGCTGAATTTTGCCGTCAATTGCGGCGTTGTTGTGCGTTCCAGGTAACGGGTTGCCGCATCTTTTTCTCCGAACAGGATATCCATAGCATCACTTATGGTCATGGACGTGATGGCACTGACAAAAATCGGAGCTGCTTCTTTTGCCGCTTCTTCCGCTGCCCTGTTGATGGATAAAATAGCATCGTCCAGGAGTTTTTGCCCACCCGGAACGGCGCTTAAGGTTTTAATAACCGGTTCAGCTTCCGGGGGAAGGGCAATTTTGATGAGCGAATTGCCAAAATATCCGTTGAGCTTGCTCACCGTACCTGCGCCATTGTTTGCACCTTGTTTAAGGGCGTCCTTGAGACCGAGGACGGTTTCCCCGTTGGAGATTGTTCCCAATCCCGCAGCACCGCCGGCTGTGCTGAGGATACTGTTCAGG
>JANNSM010000457.1:0-7236 GCA_031402635.1 Bacteroidota bacterium
CCTGTTCAGTTCGTCCCGCAAAGGCGGAGAAGGCTCCGACGATTTGTACCGGTTTGTTCTCAAGAAAGCCCCACCACCACCCCCCCGCTACGAGCTTCGCGGTGATGTGGTTGAAAAAATCCTGGCCGATCCCCGCAACCCCGACTCGGAAGTGACCGGCTACAAAGCCCTTCCCCAGGCCACCGTAAACTTGTTTGACCTCAGCGCCGGCATTGAGCAGGGCAAACTGGAGCCTGACGCCGAAGGCCGCGTCAATGCGCAGATCAGTTACGCAACCGAATACCGGGTAACCGGGCAACTCTCCGGTTACTTTACCCGTTCGGAAACGGCCACCACCGAAGGACTGCCGGATACGCCGGGCGATACCTTTTTAGTCAACGTGCGCATCGTACTGGATCCGATTCCCGAAAAAGACATCACGCTCAAGAATATTTATTACGATTTTGACGACACCACCCTTCGCGCCGAATCCTTTCCGGAGTTGAACAAACTGGTAAAAATCCTGGCGGAGAACCCGCTGTTACGTGTTGAAATCGGTTCCCATACCGACTCGCGCGGCAGAACCGAATACAATGATGTGCTCAGCCGGGGAAGGGCCAATTCGGTGGTGGCTTACCTGGCCACCAAAGGCATTGACGAGGATCGGATGGAAGCCCGCGGATACGGCGAACGCCGCCTGCTGAACCGCTGTGTTGATGGGGCGGAATGCACCGAAGAAGAGCACCAGCTCAACCGGCGCACCACCTTCAAGGTCATCGGCGAAATCGAGCTCGAAAGCCAGGAACCGGAGCAAATTGAAATTGATCCGCGCCGCAGAGATCGCTGAGCGTTTTGGGACCAATTGCCGCCAAGCCGCCGGTGCCCGACCTTCTGCCAGTCGTTTCTTAATCGCTTCGGGGCCAACTACCGGCAACCCACCGATCCCGGCTAATCGGCGCTATCCGTATGTTAATTTTTGGTTCGTCGTTTTCTGATTCGTTAATTTTTGATTCGTTAAGTTTTGGTTCGTTAAATTTTGGTTCGTTAAATTTTGTTAGGGTCGCTTTTTCCGCATGGTGTGATGGCACAATTCCGTATATTCCATAAAATTTTCCTCCTCTCTCATGGAACCCGTTTACATTCTTTTTGCCATTCCTTTTTTCTTTATGGCCATCGGTCTGGAGTACTGGTGGGGTAAGCGAAAAGGGCGTGAATTCTACCGGCTCAACGACGCCATCACCAACCTCAATATCGGTATTGGAAGCCAGGTTTTCAGCCTTTTTCAGAAATTTGTGCTGTTGGGCGCATATACCTTTTTCTACGAGCATTTTGCGCTGATCAGGCAGCCTCAGACCTGGTGGTCGTTTATCCTTTGCCTGGTCATTTTCGACCTGTTTTATTACTGGGCTCACCGCTGGAGTCATGCCTGGAATTTTCTTTGGGGTGCGCATGTCGTGCATCATTCCAGCGAAGATTTCAATTTGTCCGTTGCGCTAAGGCAATCCTGGTTCCACAACCTCCTCGCCTTTTTTATTTTTCTGCCCATCCCGGTGATGGGATTTGATCCGATGATTTTCTTTTCAGCAGGCGCCGTCATAACGATCTACCAATTTTGGGTACATACCGAAGCCGTTAACCGGATGCCGCGCTGGTTTGAATTTGTGTTCAACACGCCTTCGCATCACCGGGTGCATCACGGTGTCAACCCCGAGTACATTGACAAAAATCATGCGGCCATTTTCATCATCTGGGACCGGCTTTTTGGTACGTTTCAGTTAGAAGGCGTCAAACCTACCTACGGCATTACCAAACCGTTAAACTCCTGGAATCCCGCCTGGGCCAACGTGCATTACTACGCCGAGATGCGCACGGCCATGCGCCGGATGAAGCGGCTGCGTGACAAAATTTACATGCTGGTAGCCCGCCCGGGATGGTTGCCCGATGAACTGGGCGGTTATCAGGCTCCGGGTGAAGTAGAGCAGTCTAAACCAAAATTTGACGGTAAGGCCAGACCCGCGCTCAACGGGTATATCCTGGCTCAGTTTGTCATGATCACGGTCGGTCTGGTGGCCTACATGACCTACTTTGAAGAGATCGGAATATTTTATCAGATTCTCTTTCTCGGGGTGCTGATTGTTTCCACCATGATTGTCGGAGCCATATTGGAGCAGCGGTCATGGGTTAAGGTAGCCGAATTTGCGCGGCTGGCTCTCGTGGTCCTGAGCCTGAATATCTTGTACTTCACCTCGTATTTTGATTGGTTTTATATCATGCTGTTGTTCTCCATCGGCGGATTTGTGGTCTTCAGTAGTTGGTTTGCCCGCAAACTGCAGTTCATGTCCACCTGATGGTTGGTTGCCCGGTTCCGGTGACCAGAAGGATTTGAACGCGCTTCTGCTTCATAAACGATTGGCATACCCGTACCCGGACCGCGCTGAATTAACTTTGCCGCATGAGCCAGGAGCCAATTCGGGAAGCACCCCGTTCCGCCGACCGCTATAATCTTCGGGGTGTTTCGGCCGCAAAAACGGACGTGCACGAAGCGATTAAAGGGCTGGACAAGGGCATGTTCCCCATGGCCTTTTGCAAAATTTTGCCGGACATTGCCGGAGGAGACGAAGCATTTGCCAACATCATCCACGCGGATACGGCGGGCACTAAAACTTCTCTGGCTTACCTCTACTGGCGCGAAACCGGAAACCTGGACGTCTGGACCGGTATTGCCCAGGATGCCCTGGTCATGAATCTGGACGACATGGCCTGTGCGGGGGCCACGGATAACCTGCTGATTTCTTCCACTATTGGGCGAAATAAACACCAGATTCCGGGCGAAGTGCTCTCCGCACTCATCCACGGCACTTCCGCTTTCCTGGACCGCATGGCAGGGCTGGGCGTCCGCATTTACCACGGCGGTGGGGAAACCGCTGACGTCGGGGATATTGTGCGTACAGTAGATGTCGGTTTTACGGCTTTCGCCCGCCTGCCCCGCACGGAAGTCTTCGTCAACAACATCCGTCCCGGCGCCGCGGTAGTCGGGCTGTCTTCCTTTGGGCAGGCCGGCTACGAAGACCGCTACAACGGGGGTATGGGCAGCAACGGTCTGACCTCCGCCCGCCACGACCTTTTTCACGCGGAGTACCGGACCAAATACCCTGAGAGCTTTGATCCGCTTACCGATCCGTCCGTGGTTTATTCCGGACCCTTTCGCCTGACAGACCCGGTCCCCACGCAACCCGGAGAGCCCGACCTGAGCAGTCTGGATATGGGCCGCCTGGTGCTTTCTCCGACACGAACCTACCTGCCGTTCATACGCGAAGTTATGGTCCGGCACCGAACCGCATTGCAGGGCATGATTCACTGCACCGGCGGCGGCCAGACCAAAGTGCTGCATTTTCTTTCGGGAATCCGTGTGGTCAAAGACCGGCTGTTTACGCCGCCGCCGCTCTTCCGGCTAATCCGGGAAGTCAGCGATACACCATGGCGGGACATGTACCGGGTCTTTAACATGGGGCAGCGGCTGGAGTGCTATACCGACCCTTCGGCAGCCGCTGAACTGATCGCGATTGCCGAAAGTTTTGGCCTTGAAGCCAGGGTGATCGGTTATTGTGAAGCTTCGGAAAACAACGAAGTGGTAGTGACTACGCCGGGTGGAACGTTTGCGTATTCCTGACCAGCCCGGTTAACGGTTGCAGGCATCCGCGCCGCTGCGCTCATTCCACAAATTTGCGGGGAGGAACCAGGAAAATTCCGGTCCTGACATAGAATGCAGGCTGGCGGCTGACCTCCACAAGGGTTGCCGGATTGATGATCGCGTTGTCGGTAAGCGCAAAGCGGTAGTTGAAGCGAACACCTGCTTCGAACTGAACCCAGAGAAAATCGTGGATTTCGCGTTCAAGGTTGCTGAACAACCGAAGCTCTGACTTTTGGAGCCGCAAGCTTGAATAGCGTTCCAGATCAGGGCGCTGCGGGTCAATCGTATAACTGGCGCCTTCTAACTGAACGCCGCTGTAAAGCATCATCTTCTCCGAAAAATTAACCCGGACCGCAGCTTTTGCCGGCAACATGGTCTCCAAACCCCAACGGTCGTTAAATGTTTTGTTGTAAACCAGGAAGGGATACAAACTCGGTCTGCCGAAATTATAACCCCAGGCAAGTCCGAATCCGTAGAGGGTGTTGGCGTCTTTTTTTAACCCAAAAACCGGGGCTACCGAAATGCGCAAATAGTCACTCTTAGGCTGAGATTCGGAAGTATAATCACCGTTTAGATCGGCTCCGGCGCGCAGGGCGAAGTAGTGCTTTCCCCGCCAGGCCTTTACGGCATATATCCGACCACCGATGCTTTTGAGGTTGCGCTCATTTAAAACGTCCCCCACGATAAAATTGGGGTCGTCCAGCCCTTCAAAAGAAAACTCCTCGTTGAAATACTGAAATCCTGCCGCCACTTTCCACGACTCCCCGATATACACGGGAAACTTGACCTTGACCATAAAGCGCTTTTCATCGGCGCTCCCATTGGTTAAGGCCGGAAGACCGGAAAGACCTGAATTTGCCTGATAGGGGTACTGGGTTACCGTTTCATACGAAAATTCCAATGCTTTGGAACGCGGCATCCCACTGACGCTGGGCACACAATATGCGGTGTCCTCGCAAAAATTAATATCGGATGTCTGGGCAGAAAGTGCCTGACAACAAACCGATACTGCCAGTCCTGTGGCCAATAACCGGAAACTCCGGAGCGATGGATTAACCATACTTGTCAGCGATGCCTGTAAGGGGCCCAAGTGGATTGCTCTTGCAAAATGACCATTGTTCTTCGGCAATCCGATTGATTTAACGAAATAGCGGTCAGGATGTTGTTCAGGACACCGGTAGCGGAAGGGCAAAACCCCACTCCCAGCCTGGAAGTGTGGTAAAATCGGCCATGAAAAAACAACCTTCAGGGCCCGAGTAAAAGTTCCAGTCGGCGTGCAAGGTTTTCACCCCGTAGTTCCTGATTCTGCGCTTCGATGATTCCCTGGGCGTTAACCAAAAAACCGGAAGGTATTGAACTGATTCCGTATGCCGTGCTGTAAGGTCCGCCAAAGTCGGCTTCCCGAATATGGGACAGCCAGCCCAGGCTGTCCATGGCAATGGCGGTTTTCCAGGCCAATTCATCCCGGTCAAGGGAAACGCTGAATACGGTAAAACCACGTCCGGAAAAACGGCGGTACTGCCTGACCAGGTTTGGATTCTCACGACGGCAGGGGCCACACCACGAAGCCCAGAAGTCAACAAGCACGATGCTGCCCCGCAAATCGGAGAGCCTCACCTTTCGCCCATCGGGTGTAGTGCCCTGTAAATCCGGCGCTTCCCGCCCCAGCAGGCTGGATGTGGCTGTCTGGGCCTGTACTTTTGCCTCCCAGGCCACGATGCGCTCTTGCAGATCCAGCGCATACTGAGATCCCGGCATCTCCGCGATCATCCGGTTTGAAAAAGTACGGATCACATCAAAGTTGCTGGGCCAATCCAGTGATTCAACGGCAAAGTATCCGAGCAAAGGACTGATGGTGGTGTCGGCCAGCGCCCGGATGCCATTCCAGTAAACCAGGGCGCCATCTTCGCGAAGCCGCCGAAGGCTGTCCAACCGGTCACGCTGTCCCAATGAAAGCGCCTGTTCATACTCCAGGCCCAGACCGGCCAGCCTTGCATATTGTTGCTGCCAGTCCTGACTGATTTGGCGAAGGCGGTCTGCACCGGGCGGGTTACTCCACCGAATGCTGGCTTCTTCGTTGAAATCTCCCGTCAGCTTGTAAGATTTTCCAGGTTCCAAAAGCAACGGAACAACAACAGATCCGATGGTAATTTCCGCCAGGATGGGTTCCTGTAATTTTCCTTCAATAACAATCGGTTTTCCCGCTTCCATGCTGGCCGAATCGAGCAGAATTCGCGTTTTCTGTAACGGCAGGTTAAAGCGAATCTGGTAAAGCTGTAGCGGGAGGGCATCAGCCCCGGTCAGTTCTGTCTCAATGCGGTACGTGTCCTCAGCGGGAGCTTTGCCGCCCGGTGTTCCACAGCTCATAACCGCGATGAGGACCAGGTAACCGGCAGCCGCAATGGCGGATCGTCGGATACTTTTCATGCCGGTGTGCTGCTCTTTTGTAAGAAAGCCACCGCGTCATCCACCGCAGTTTTTAATTCACGGGGAAGTTTTCCTCCTGCCGTGGCGTAAAACGGCTGTCCGCCGCCACCTCCCTGAATCACTTTTGCCGCTTCCCGCACGGTCTGGCTGGCATTCCAGCCCAAACTGCTGACCAATTCATCGCTGAGCATGACGCTCAGCAAGGCTTTTCCGTCCAGTTCTGCACCCAGCACAATGGCTGACCGCGGATGGTCCTGACGGAGTTCATAAGAAAGAGTCTTGAGCCCTTCGGCATCCGGTACTTCAACAACACCTTTGATCCAGCGAATACCGTCGCGCTCGGTTGCCGAATTGCGCAACTGTTCCCGCAATTGACCCAAATGCAGCCGGCCGTAGTCTTCGGCGTCTTTGCGCATACTGGTGATTTCTTCCTGCAACTTCGTTACGCCCTTGATCAGGTCCGGTGTTTTGAGCAGCTCTGAAAGGTTTGCCAGCAGCGTAAGCTTCTCGTTTATCCACTCTTCAACGGCCGGTCCGCTGATGGCCTCAATGCGGCGAATACCTGCGGCAACGGCCGATTCGGCCAAAATTTTAAAGGCCCCGATCCGGCCGGTGGCCCGGACATGGGTGCCGCCGCAAAGTTCGCGGGAGAAGTCCTCGTCAAAGGTGATCACCCGCACATGGTCCCCGTATTTTTCGCCAAAGAGGGCCGTGGCACCCATCTCCACAGCCTCATTCATGGGAACATCGCGCCGCTCATCCAGCGGGATATCCTGGCGGATGCGGGCGTTGACGATCTGCTCAATTCGGGCGATCTCTTCCGGGCTGAGCTTGCTAAAATGGCTGAAGTCAAATCGGAGGCGGTCCGGCCCCACATAAGATCCCTTCTGTTGTACATGCGGTCCGAGCACCTCCCGGAGTGCGGCGTGCAGCAGGTGGGTGGCCGAGTGATTTGCCGCGGTCTGTTCGCGCCAGGAAACATCTACCGCCGCAGAAACGGGAGCTCCCGGATCGGCAGGCAGCCGGTCCGCAATCTGGATGATCAGGTCATTTTCCTTGCGGGTATCCAGCACCTGTACCCGGTCTGCCCCAATTTGAAGGGTACCGCGGTCACCGATTTGTCCGCCGCTTTCGGCATA
>JANNSM010000458.1:0-10841 GCA_031402635.1 Bacteroidota bacterium
GACCGGAGTTGCACAAATGGTTTTGCGACAGCAGGTGTAGATGCGGAATTCCGGGTCGGGAACTGCTCAGCGTTTGCGCACCTTGGCTTCTTTGCGAAGGCTCTCCAATGCTTCGTCGGCGCTTTCGTTCATAACCTGAGCCTGGTGGTGAATAGACTCCTTGTGAATTGCCTGGAATACATCGCGGACGAACTTGTCCGTGAGGTTTTTACGGCGACCGAATTCATGCCGGCTTTCCAGAATTTCATTCAAGCGACCGCGCTGCAAAATCGTGAGGTTGTTCTCTTTTTTGTAGAGTCCGATTTCCCGCACAATTTCCATTCGCTCGGCCAGCAATTCAATGATGTATTTGTCAATTCGGTCAATATTGCTGCGCCGGCTTTCCAACTCGGTGGATGCCGTTTCAGGCGGTGTCTCTTCGTGGCGGAAGATCAGCGAATTGATGATTTCGGCATAGGCATCCGGAACAACCTGCTGCTTGGCATCCGATAGCGCTTTGTCAGGGTTGATATGACTTTCGATCATCAGTCCGTCCAAACCAATATCCATGGCCGTTTGGGAAACCTCCTGTAGAAGTTCGCGGGTACCGCAAATATGGCTTGGATCGCAAATGACCGGCAATTCGGGATATCGGCGCTTGAGTTCAATGGGAATTTCCCATTTGGGGCGGTTGCGGAACTTGGTCTTTTCGTATGTCGAAAAACCGCGGTGGATGGCAGCCAGTCGGGTGATGCCCGCCTGGTTGAGCCGTTCAAAAGCGCCAATCCAGAGTTCCAGATCGGGGTTGACCGGGTTCTTCACCATAACCGGAATATCCACCCCGTGCAGGGCATCGCAGATTTCCTGAACGGCAAACGGATTCACGGTTGTGCGGGCGCCAATCCAAAGCACATCAATGCCGCTTCGCAGGGCTTCGTAAACGTGTTTGACGTTGGCCACTTCAACAGCCACCGGAAGGTTGGTATCAAATCCTGCATCCTTGAGCCACTTGAGCCCGATAGACCCGATGCCTTCAAAGTTATTTGGACGGGTTCTGGGTTTCCAGATACCGGCGCGGAGCAAATCCACGCGGTGTTTAGCCAACCCTCTCGCGGTTTGCATCACCTGGTCTTCGGATTCAGCCGAACAGGGTCCTGCAAAAAAAACCGGGGTCTTCCAGCCAAAACCCCATTCCGACAGCGGAGTAATCTGTAATTGTACGCTCATTGCGGGTTGTTCTATATTGCTTTAAGGTATTCTTTAACTCGTTGTGAGAAGTTGAGAAGCCAGTGTGTAAAATACGGATAATCAGAGGTAAATCAAACACTCAACACCATACTAGTAACGGAAAAATCGCCCGTCGGTTACCCGCTGATCAGTTTTCCTGCCCGGAATGCCCCTAAAAATGCAAACCCCGGCAATTTGCGCCTGGCAAGCGCCAACGCCCTCGGCCAGCGGTCGGGCAACTGCATGTCAAAATCCAAATGAATGAGGTAATTCCAATTTCCCGCAGGATCGGGAAGGCTGTCCAATTTTCGCAAGGAGAGGCCCAGTTGTGACAAAGCCAACAGATGCCCGGCAAGTCTAGAAATATTGCTTTCCGGCCGGCAGGCAAACAACACCCGTTCGGGCTTTTCTTCGATTGCGCCCTTTCGCGAAATAATCAAAAAGCGAGTCTGGTTGCCGGTCCGGTCCTCAATGTTCTGGCAAAGCAGTGCGAGCCCAAATCGCGAGGCGGCTGTGGATCCGGTAATGGCTGCTTTCGACGTGTCTTTGCTTTCAAATACTTCTCTGGCAGCATTTGCGGTATCCGTGCTTTCTTCAGGCGTCATCCAGGGGTGGCTTTCCAGGAAAAGACCAGCCTGGCGTAAAGCCATCGGATGAGAACGCACATGGCGGATGTGCTCCAGAGGCGTTCCGGCGAACCCAGCCAGGTGAAGGTTGATGGATAAGAGCACTTCACCCGTAGCTCTGAGCCCCGATAACCTGAGCCTCTCCTGATTTCCAGGAACCGGACCGACCAGCAAATTCTCCCAGGCCATCACGCCGCATGCCGCTTCTGCCGCCTTTACTTTTTGCAGAAGGGAATCGAAGGAATCCAGTTCCAGCAAGTTGACTTCATTCCCAAAAAAACCACGGGCAGCCGTGCCATGGAAAGCTTCCTTTCGACCTAAAATGGCGACTAATGGTGCTGCTTTCATAAATGATTAAAGATATATACAATTTTCATCTAAAATGCCGTTCTTCTGCCCTCCAGGACAGGTGTTAAGATAAGATCAGAAAGAGCGAAAGACCACAATTAAAAAATCACCATAAATAGTGAACCCACCCCCGGGTTGAACTCCTAGTTTTAACTCAGGATTTTCGACAATACTGAGAGATGGGAAAGAATGGGCCGGCGGGATAGTCTCGCCGGCTCTATTCTTTTGGGTCTATGCGATAGTGGGTCTATACGATAGGGCTATACGATAGGGCTTTATGATCGGTCTATATGATCGATTTTTATGCGGGTTTTTTATAGCCGTTCAATAGAGCAATATTCCACGGTGTACTTTTGGTAAAACCGTCAGGTTTAGCCAAAAATGAGCCAAAAAAGTAACGAAAATCAGCCTTTTCAAGGCAGTCACCCACTGAGGGCGGACGAGGCTGATCAATTGCCTGACCTTTCCATCAGCGCTGATATCCGGCAGGCACATACGCTTCCGGCCGCCTTTTACCGGAGTAAAGCAGCGCACCGACAGCTCATCGAGACCGTATTTGCCGGGTCCTGGCAATTCACGGCCCATACCTCCGATCTGGAATCCGTTGATTTGTTCCCGGTTGTTTTATTGCCCAAATCACTTGACGAGCCGCTGTTGCTCAGCCGCCGAGAAGATGGATGGCGATGCCTTTCCAATGTTTGCACCCATCGCGGCCATCTGCTCATTTCTGAACCGTGCAAGGGCAACCGAATTCGCTGCCGCTACCACGGACGGACATTCGATCGCGATGGCGGTATGTGCAAAGCGCCGGGTTTTGAACAAGCCCTCAACTTTCCTTCTGCGAACGATAATTTGCCGGAGCTGCCGCTTCAAGAAATCGGTGGGTTGCTGTTTACCGTTCTGGAAAAACAGGCAGGGATTACCCCTGATTTTGATCAGTTTATGGCTCCGGTTTACGAGCGTATTTCAGCAGATTACCTACGTTCTCTGCGGGCCAGAACCGATCTGGATGCGGACTACCCGGTGCAGGCCAACTGGGCCCTGTATTGCGATAATTACCTGGAAGGATTTCACATTCCCTATGTTCATCCCGCGCTAAACCGATTACTCGATTTCGGAGCTTACCGGACCGAGTGCTTTGATGGCGGGACCTTGCAGGTAGGTATTGCCCGGGAAGGTGAACCCGCCTTTGAACCGGCAACTTCAGGCCCCGATGCCGGCAAACCGGTGGCTGCCTTTTATTTCTTTTTGTTCCCCAATCTGATGTTGAATTTTTACCCCTGGGGGCTCTCCATCAATATTGTGGAACCGCAGGGGTTGAAGAATTGCCTGGTCAGATTCCGCAGCTTTGTAGCAAACTCTAAACTGCTTGAACAATCTTATAATATTGACGAAGTGCAGCGTGAAGATGAAGAGGTTGTTCACTCGGTCCAGCAAGGAATCCATTCGCGGCTTTACCAACAGGGACGTTTTTCACCCGATCAGGAAAGCGGCGTTCACCATTTTCATTCGATGATCGCCAGATCCTTAAACCGCAAGTAAAAGTACGGTATGGGTAGGTGTTTTCACGACCGGCACATGGCCTGGCAGCGCAACCGTTGACAAGCCCCCTGGCAAATGCCCAACAGTCTCCAGGCTGGCGTCAGCAAGAATCGAGGTGGTGTCAGGACCAGCGGCGTCCCGGTGCCGGCAATGCCTGCCGGGTCTGGCGGCAAGATCAGGCACAACGTCCGGTTTGGCCCGGAGTTTTGCCGTAGATCCTGACCAGCCAGGAAGCATGGCCCCTTTCCTTCGAGGATGGTCAGGAGCGAATCCCCGTTAGCTACATTCAAGTCTTGCCGGATCAGTGGTCTTTCCGCCCGGATTTTTCCCGATTCGGCCGCGCGCATCTCCGGGAGCGGAGACATCAATAAGAGCGGATTTACCCAGGAAAGGATTCCGCTGCCATCTGTCTGAAGAATTTGGCCGGGAAGCCCGTCTGTAGTCGGGAGGGTAAACCAGACATTTGAGGATATCGCGTCCGGTGAACGCAGCCCGATAAAATTGGAACCCGAGGCGGAAAGTTCGCGGAATCGTATTCCCCCGGTCTGACCGGTTAAGGCACCAAAAGGATAAACGGTTGGATTGCGGTCTTCTTCAACCAAAAAAAGAAAACCGCCCAAATCATTGAGAATTGCAAAATCAGCGCTGGTATTATCTGCATTGGCATCCAGGTAAAATTCCACGCTCCCATCGGCCACCACATCAAAATTTTCGCCGATGAAAAATTTGCGGGAATCCCCGTCAAGGGTAAAATCGCCGTTGAAACGGCCATAGCCGTTAAAATCCCCGTATCCTACGGCTTTGGTATTGCCGCCCTCGCTGACTTCAAAAACGACGCTGCTCAGGTCAGGTCCGCTTTTTTTAATCGTAAAACGCTCGCTGCCGTCATCATTAGCGTCCAACTTCAAAGAAACACTGCCATTGGAAAGGAAATGCAGTACAGTAGCCGGGCTGCTCCGGTCACCCATGACCGTGTCTCCATCCACCCGGAGATTGCCGTTGATATGCAATTTTTCCTGCGGAAAAGGCTCACCGATTCCAACATGCTGCCCGTAAACCCGCAAATCAG
The DNA here is from genome assembly GCA_031402635.1 of Bacteroidota bacterium. Classification (GTDB taxonomy): domain Bacteria; phylum Bacteroidota; class Bacteroidia; order Chitinophagales; family BACL12; genus WGOA01. Next base: position 4,792 of record JANNSM010000458.1, read on the forward strand.
GTTGAAACACCAAAAGACTGATCAGTAAGCTATAATACACCGCAGATCGGTGCTCACCATTCCAAGCCGGACGGCTTTGATTGTTCTTTGTTTTCATCTGGCAAGTCTAAATGCGGATAATGTTTTCCGGTAAATCCGCCCGGACTATTCCATTGGTTGTGGATAATTTCAAATGTGATGCGAATCAGTCGCTTTGATTATCCCCGACAGCCAGTTTGGCCCGGTTTTGGAATTGCTTTGGGTACTATGAAAAACTGGATGTTCTTAAGCCTGACCGTTTTGCTAAGTCTGACGGTCTCGGCAACAACGGATGACTGGTCTGACAATCTCAATGAAGCGGACCGGGATGCTTTGGATGCTATCGTACTCTACCCTGCCGACGTGCGACAGGCTATCCTGATTGCCGGAACCCGTCCGGAAATCCTGGTCAGGATCGAAAGGATCCAGCTGGAGTCCCAAAGTCAATTCGAAACACGACTCCAGCCGCTTGACCAGAAAGACCAGGAAGCGATCTGGGAAATGACCCGCTACCCCGGACTGCTTGAAGAAATTAGCCGTCAGTCGCGACCATCAGAAGCCACCCTTCAAAATCTGGCGGCCCGTTATGACGCGGCCATTCAACCCACGGTCATAGACCAGGGTCAGCGCAATTTCGACATTATCGCTTCGGTGCAACAAATGCAACAAGAAACGGAGGGAGCTTATACCGGGCTGCTCAACCCCTATCCGGCTGATGTTCAGCAGGCCTACGCCAAACTTATCGGCATGCCGGAACTGCTGGAAATTCTAACCAGTCATTTAAGCCTGGCCGTACTGGTCAGCGATTTATACCGCCAGAATCCGGCCGAGGTGAACCAACACCTGGACGCTCTGGCTATCGAAGCGGCGGACCGCCAGGCCCAAGCACTGGAAGACTGGCAGGCCCAACTGGAAAACGATCCCGAAATGCGCTCCGAACTTGAATCGGCCGCCGCGGAATTTGCCCAGGAAGAAGGATGGTCAGCCGATGAGTATTCCTTGCCGCCCGTAGAAAAAACAGTCGAGATCCGGTACGTTTACGAGCCCTACCCCTACTGGTTTGGCTATCCACGCTGGTACCCATACCCGAACTGGTACCCATACCCGTGGTGGTACCATTGGGGCTTCTATTTTGGTCCGCGCGGATCATTTGTGGTATTTGGAATGCCTACCTATACCTTTTGGGGATGGTACTACGGCAACCCATACCACCATTACTACTATCCGCACCTGACCAATGGCTGTGTGACGTATTACCATGCCCATCGCCGAACGGGCGTTGCCATGAATGAACCGACCCGTGCGTTCATTGCAAGAGGCCAAACGATTGCCGGAAAAGACTGGCTGGATGAACCGACAAGTCGCGTTGACCGGATCAGGGATTACGGTAAACTTGAAATGGATTTCGCTGTTCAGCAATCCGCTACCGATAGAGCCAAAACCCGCACAGACCTTCTGCGCGAAAACCCAAAGAAATACCCCGCGCTGTCCCCCCCCTCCGCACAAGCCGCAGATCCGGATCGCGTAGCGCCAAGACCCGCACCTGCCCCTAGACCTGCCGTAAAACCTGTCGCCAAACCGGACGCGCCGTATCAACAGCCGAACGCCCAACCGACCATCAAACCAACAGACAAACCGCCCTTTAAACCAACGGACAGGCCGGCACCTGCTCCCGCACCAGCCCCCAAACCAGAGGTAAGACCCGGAAAACCCGCGCCTCAACCCGCGCCGCCGGTTCGCTCGATTGAGCGGCCCAAACCGGATCCTTCACCCGTCATCCGTCCGGAGGATTACCACAAAGGGACCTGGAACCGCCCGGAGCCTTCTCGGCCTGCTCCTTCGGTTGCCCCTTCCAGACCATCAGCTCCTCCACCCGCGATTAAGAAACCTGAACAATCCAAACCCAGGACCACAAATGCCCAACCCAGGAATTAAGCGAGGTAATAGCGAAAATCAAATGATCTGCCGTAATTCCTCACCAGTTTCCATTCCGTGCTAAAACCCGGCGGCATTGCGAGCCGATTCACCATCTAGGGCTCCACATAAAGCGTTGTGGTAAATACGTTGGCCACCCCTGCTGCCAGATGCAGGCGGCCGGTAATCAAATCCGCTTCAGGTTCCCGGACAAGGTTTGAAAACCAAAACTGTAAACCATCCGCCGGAAGAGTCGGCTGACTGGTGACAACAAGCGTAACTGTTTTTTCCTGCAGTTCAAGGGTGAATTCCTGACGGGGCTGATTGAGCGTCCAGGTATTTGGGGGAAGGTTTAACGCTGCCATTCGGGTGGTGTCGAATGCATCCATCGGACCATTTTCAAAACGGAGGAAAACCGTATCCCGGTCATCCGAAAACGCTAATGGCAGGCTCATCTGGCCGGTGCGGGGCTTAGAGGACCAATGCTTGAAACGGTTGCTTGCATCGCGCAGGAAACCAATTTTCCAGGAAGACTCTGCGCCTGCTTCTTCCGGCGCGGAGCGCCACCATATCCATTCGTATGGATGAATTTCCGGGTGGCAGGTATGGTTGCAATCCAGAATCAGGGGACCATAAACACCCATTGCCGGGTTGTCCTGCTCAAAATTGGGGTGTTGCGATAGCGGTATGTTGTGAAGGACGGGATAGAATTTTTCGTCCAACGCGGGGCGGAGATCACGCAACGGCGTACACTCCACGTGAATGTCATACCGATTGAGTTCATTCTCCGATTGGTAATCGGTTGGAAGAACATAAGGCGCCTGTCCGGGAGTAACCTGCTTCCGTGCTTTGAACATGGGTTCGCGTTCGGCATAACCGGCATAAATAACCTTACGCGATCGCATCAGATGGGGAACCAGGTTGAAGTTGACATCGTATTCCGTGAATCGCTCACGGCCCGATATTCCGGTGCCGCTAACGGTTCCCACAATCTTTTCGCGGGTATTTCGAACGGTTTTCCAGCGGACTCCGACTACCCGAAATAAAGCAGCCCCCACAAACTGGTGACGCTCCGTTCTGCGCTTGTAGGTTGAATCGGTGGTGGAGACTTGCACCAGATCCAGGATGGATTCGGCAAGCACCGGATCTGCGTCAACCGAAGACTTTTTAGCCCGGTACAAATCGGCTAACCCCGGTGGAATTTTTCCGTTGGGTACCGGGAGGGTTTGTGCGTTTACCCCAACAAACCAGCACAATGGGAAAGCCAGCAAAAGGAGTTGTTTCATAACATACATCATGGACCAATCAGCGTTGTCATCCGTGTGCTGAACAGAACAGGAAAGGATGGTGGTTTACCATCAGTCGCTCAGGGCCTCTTTGACCCGATCTTCGAGCGCCTGCATGGGACAATTCTTGCCAGCCAGACCAACCCCTTCGATCGTGCAACCCATAGGCTCCACGCGGGTTGTAGCCAGCGGCTGGCTTTGTTGGTGCATGGCGATGGCTTCGCCGATATAAAATCGCTTGACTTTATACTGATCGGCAGGCTTGTCGTCTATGGCCCCGGAATAGATCAGGCGATATGCCCAATCTTCACCTTCATCGCGCACGACAACAAATGCTTCCGGCGTTTTTATTGCCCCGTAACGCCGCGCAACCGCCTGGTTTTCGTCAAACAAGTAGGGAAAGTTGAACCCAGAGGTATCCGCCCGTGCCGCCATATCCGCCAGGCTTTCGCCAAACTTGCGATCTGCCCGGTTGGCGTTGATGGCCACAACGGGAAAGTCCTGCGTTTCATATTTTCCGGCCATCCAGATGAGGCGCTTTTGATAATCTGTTGCACAAGGGCAGTTATTGCAGGTAAAAACGATAACAAATCCTTTGGCATCCGGATAATCCCGAAGTGAAACAAAACGCCCATCAACATTTTGAAGACGGAAATCCTCTACGCGGTCCCCGACTTTGTACGGGACGATACTGTCCGCCGGACTGATCGGTAGCAAGGCCCGCACCGGCTCTTGTGTTGGCGGTGTGAAAGAGTTTTGGGCAACTGCAGAAAGGGCACTGAAAACAACGACCCCGGCCAAAAAACGGTATTTCAAGGTAATTTCATATTAAAATTAAATAATATATATTTACTCTGCGAAATTCCTCTTCAAAAATCCCAATCCCGACTACCCCGCCATTTTACCAAATTTACGCTGCCGTTGGTAAAAATTCAGCCCCCCATGGCATCAGGCCCGGAGTCAGCGGCAAACCAGTGGTGAGTCAGACGTGAGGCTGGTGCAAAGGTTGCGGATGGTGAAGTACAAAGGGAAGCGGGAAACGAAGCCAGGCGGGATTTTCAAGGTAGGTCATGCCCAACCAGGTATTCGGTTCAAGAAGGCGCAATTCGTCAATAACACCAGGCCAGGGCCAGTGGGAGTCTGGTAGATAACGGATTTGCAAGACCGGCTTTCCATCGAGCAAAGAGGGAACCAGGCTCCAACGAAAGGGAAATGCCGGTCGGACACCCTTGCGACCTTTGAGCAGATTGATGCCTTCACCAGCAGGAAGAAAACGCTTTCCGCACCAACCCGGCATGCCCAGAAAACCGAGTCCGGCCGGAGCAACAGCCCTTAGCCATCCAGGCCCGGCAAAAGCCGATTCAAACGTAAGATCTGCCGGAACGGGCGCTGGCAGTTGGCTGAACAAACGGCGAAAATGCCCAAGACTTCCCGATTTGTTTAAATCCGTATTCATCTGAATGGAAAGATAAAGGAGATCCAGCTATCCTGAAAAAACAGAGGCTTCCCTTTTGGGGAAGCCTCCGATAGCACGTTGAACGAAAAAGGAATTAGTAGCCGTCGTTTTGATCCAGATTCGGGTTGGCGATGATGTCTGAAGCCGGAATCGGGAAAAGATTAAGGTGTGAAGACAGGGAAGTGCCTTCAGGAACTCCTCCCTTGTATGACCAGAGATAGTCACCTCCGGTGAACTTGCCAAAACGGATCAGGTCCGTTCTGCGGCCAATCTCCCAATAGAGTTCACGGCAGCGCTCGGCCAGGATGAAGTCAAGGTCAATAGAAGCAACGTTTCCGGAAGCATCCCCGTAGGCGCGTTCCCGCAATTCATTCACATAGCTCAGCCCGATTCCAACATCGCCACCGCCGCGCAGGGCAGCTTCCGCATAGATCAGGTAAGCATCAGCCAGGCGGTAGAGAGGAAAGTCGGTATCAACAAAGTCACCAACCGGATCCAAACCTGCGTTACCCGCCTGGTCAACGTTTCGGAATTTAGCCACCGCGTAGCCATTGGTGAATTCGGCGATGTCGGTGATGCTGCGGGTTTGGCCGGTGGTGTCAAACAGGTAGCGCCCGTCTCCAATGGAATCAGTGAACTGGTCAACAAACTCGGGTCTGGCCCGGAGTCCTCCCCAGCCGCTGTTAACACCGTATTCTGATGCGGGCAGAGTTCCGCCGATGGAAGCGTGTACGAGATAGGTTGTCGCTCCATAGGTTTTGGTCTGGTTACCATCAAGCGCTATGGGGAAAATGATCTCGTTGGATTGATCATTGTCAGTCAGGAAAAGATGCGTGTAGTCCGGTTCCAGCGAGTAAACACCGGCATCAATGACTCGCTTGGCATACGCGGCAGCTTCGGCATTGCGATCCTGTCCAACGTAAACTTCGGCGTTCAGGTAAAGCTTGGCCAAGGTCATCCAGGCGGCCGCCTTGTCTGCTCTCGCATAATCGTGGGTGCCCGGATCGCGCATCACGTCAGCAACAGCGAGCAATTCACTTTCGACCCAGGCAAACAGATCTTCGCGGTTGATCTGGTCCGGCAGGAATGCACCCGGAATGTCGTCTTCGGTCACAAAAGGGACACTGCCGTAAAGATCCAGTGCGTGGTAGTAGCTCAGGGCGCGCAGGAAGCGAACTTCGTAGCGCATTTCCCGGATCATGTCCTGATCCGCAGTAGAAAAGCCCCGGTCACTCATGGCCTGGTCAGATGCCTGGCGGATGAATTCATTGCAGAGCGTCAACTGGAAGAAAATCCGGTAATACATGGCCTGATTCCACTCGTTCAGCGCGGTAATCGTCATCCGGTTCAATTCCGGAACACCCGGGTCCTGTTCC